>CAZAGR010000111.1:0-8192 GCA_964484585.1 uncultured Propionivibrio sp.
AGCGTCCAGCATTTGTCCCGCCGCGCCCACGCACAGCCAGCCCATGATGACATAAATTCCCGCATTCAACCAGCGCGGCGCGCGAATGACAAAGATCTTGACCACAATGCCAACTATCGCCAACGACCAAATGATGCTCAACATGCCCCACTTCCAAAAACCCTCAAAGACATTGACGCAAAATGGCGTGTAGGTTCCTGCAATCAGAAAATAAATTGCAGCATGGTCTACTTTGCGAAAGGTTTCCAATGCCTTATCTTGAAGTTGTACGCCATGATATATAGCGCTCGCGGAAAATAAAAAGATCAAGCTCGCGCCATAAACGATCAGCGAGATCACTTTGGCGGGCGTTCCCCAACCCACGATCAGCAGGGCAATCAAACCGATTACGGCAAGCGCCGCTCCACTCCAATGAGTGAGGCTGTTAACAGGTTCTCTAAGTTTTTTTAACATATTTTTCCTTTATTTTATATTCGTTGCAATCACAACCAGCAATGTTCCTGATTTTACTTCAATAATTTTTGCTTCGGTTGCAAAGCCAGCGTGGATGAATGGTCGCGTTATTTTTTCTGTGAACGATTCTTCCAGCGCGGATGGAGTCTCGCCGGTGATTTTATACAGCCAGCGCAAGAATCCGCTGCGCGGGTACGCGACTGGCATGACCACCAACTTACCTCTGTTTCGCAAGCATCTTCCAATTTCGGACAGGGTTCGCGCATCGAAGATATATTCGGTGGGGAAGGTGGCAACGACTGTATCAAATGAATTATTTGCAAATGGAAGGCGCTGCGCCACCGCGCGCGCGAGTTGATGTTTGCCGCCGAGTTTGCGTTTGGCAAGGCTTCCCATCTGCGCAGATTCGTCCAGCGCAACAGATTCAAGATTGAGGGCGAGGAGAGCGCGTTGTAAATGTCCGGGACCATGCCCCAACTCGAGGATGTGATTCCCTTTGATAAACGGGATAATCTCGAAGACCCAGTTTTTCCAATATCCAAATGATACCGTTGCAGCGATGAGATCGTAAGCGAAGGCGAATGGGTGATAGAGCAGGCGAAAGAATACCCGCATGAAATTTTGTGTCAGCATAAAAAAAGGGTTTGACTTTCGTCAAACCCTCGCGCTTTTTTTGTTAGGATGAGGCGGCTTCTTCGCCGCTACCTTTTTTTCTGCGGACAGCGTCAAGGGCGCTTTTACCGCGTTCGCGAACTTCGTTGCCAAGTTGTTCGGCGCGCGCGCGGGCTTCTTTGCCGAGTTCTTCGGCGCGGGTGCGCGCTTCACGGGTGAGTTCTTCAGCTCGCAAACGCGCATCGGCTGCAAGTGATTCGGCGCGGGCGTATGTTTCTTCCGCGGTTACTTGCGCTTTGTCGCGCAGCTCAATAGATTTATCTTTAATGAGCGCGCGGGTTTCTTCTCCGGTTTGGGGGGCGAAGAGTAATGCTACAACTGCGCCGGTCAATCCGCCTACAACAAAGCCCACTAGAAAGGCTCCAAATTCATCACGATCAGACATGGTGTTTTCTCCTTAATGATAATTAGATATGAAATCATAAAAGTTTTATGATTTTTACATTATTACTTTGGCTTAATTCCTAATAATTCTAACATACGTTTTAAGCCCGCCAGATAACCGCTGAGTTTCATAACAGGTTCGATGACTTCTTCGCCCAAAAATTCAACGGTGCCGCGCAGGGTGTTGACGGTTTCGCTGGTGGCATTGAGAATCGGGCGCACTTCGTTTTGCAGTAAGTTGATCAGGCTGGCGAGCTGAATGATGAGCACAATCAGCGCGACGCCGATGACGAGTGTTTCGAGCGCGACGACAATAATAAACACGTCGCGGATTTTGTCTGTGGGCGTGCCCGGCAGCATCAGCGCGTAAATTGCCGCGCTGAGCAATGCCACGAAAACGATAACGAATGCAGTCAACGCTATTGTTATTTGTTTTTGCTTGCGTTCCCGCTCGCGCTGCTCTGCGACCTGTTCAGGCGTGAGTTGGGGTGGGGTGGGTTCGGGGTTTGGTAATGCCATGTAAATATTATAGCATTTATATTCTTGTAAGTCTAACAAGTCTGAAAAAATAGGAGTGTCTAAAAGAACGGGCTGCAAACCCATGTAATTGGGCGCTCCCAAAAAATTAGCGTTTGCGTATGCGGCTAAGTTCCAACACGTCGCTTGTGCGCGCGCGTAAATTGTCCGTAAGCATGTGAATGGTTCCCATTGCCACTTCAACATAATCGCTCATAATTTCATAAAAAGGAATTTGGTCAAGCCGCAGCAGAGTGGTTTCTTCCAAAGCGCGGATGGTGGCGGTGCGCGGCGAGGAATCTAAAAGTGAGAGTTCGCCAAATACGGCGCGCGCGCCCAGTTGTTTTAACGAGCGATTGTCGTCGATGATTTCTACATTTCCGCTCACGATAATATATAAGCTGTCGCCCGCTTCGCCTTCTTTTATGATGATCTCGCCGGATCGTACTTCTGTTTCCAGCAATAGATCCGCCAATTCAGCCAGGGCTTCATCGGGTGTCTCTGCAAACATGCTTAATGATTTTAGGATAATAACTCTTTCAACTGTGGATAACATATTCTTCTCCTTTTGTTTTGCCGTGCGCACGATCAAGGACTCTTTTGAATTTACGAATGCCCCAATAATGTCGGCGCTTTCCGGTATGCCCAGTTTACGCGCAACCTCAATGGCGTTTGCCACCAGCCAGGGGTTTTCATGCGCAAGTGTGTTTGTAAGCAAGTCTATGATCCGTCCGGAGGGCGGCGTTTCCTGTTTGTATTGAGGTCCCATTCTTTGTAATTTTTCAAATGCCGAAAAGTTTTCAAGCAGCGGGATGAACGCGGCTTTATACGTTTGGGAAAGGGTTGTGTCTATTACTTCAACAGCATACGCCGTGCGGTTTTCGTCATTTCGTAAAATTGCTTTACGCGCGCGATGTATGGACTGCGAGTCGTAAATGAACCCGAATAAATAAAACAGACGGCTGCGCGTTTCTTTCAGATCGGCTTTGAGCGCGCGGATGATGGATTCTGTTTGCGGTGATTCTTGCAGGTCGCTTAGACAGGCTAGCAGCCACGCCGTGCGGTTTAGTTCCGACTCGATCTGAGCGTGTATGCGTTGAATGGATTTATTTTGCGGCGTATATTTGCAATCATATAATGCAGTTA
This sequence comes from uncultured Propionivibrio sp., assembly GCA_964484585.1. Classification (GTDB taxonomy): domain Bacteria; phylum Pseudomonadota; class Gammaproteobacteria; order Burkholderiales; family Rhodocyclaceae; genus JADKHX01. Next base: position 3,172 of record CAZAGR010000111.1, read on the forward strand.
TGACTTTTGTCCGTAGGCTGACGTTGTGATGTCCAATCCAATTTTCTAACGCTTGAATTGCGTCGCCTTTGATATGCGAGCACGCGCGTACAAGCCTCAAGTGAATGCGGCGGTGCAATGTTTCGTTTTGTATCCCTGTGGTGATTGCAGGCAGCGCAATTTCTCCGCCTGCGATTAATGCGCTGAATGCAATGCTGCGGGTTTGAGGCGAGGCAAGCGCCGATATTACAAGCGGATAAATGTTTGGATGCCTTGTTTTTGCCGCCGCTCGCAACGCCGCTTTTTTGACTTCCATATTTTCATCTTGAAGCAACGCTAAAAGCAGACCGCTTAATTCGGGGTTTGCAATTTCATTAATTAAATTTGCCGCCTCTAATCGTTTATATATGTTTTCTGATTGTATTAACGTCTGCAGTTTTTTGTGCGCGGCAGAAACTTCTGCGAGTTTGTGCGAGCACAGAAGACCGATTAATACGCCATGTTGGATAAATATATCCGTTTCATTCAATAAATTTAGCGAAGCGTCTATGTCGGGGTTAAGCGACGCCCACGCGCTTGCTGCGAACTGACGCGCGTCTGTTTTTTCATCGTTTTTCATTAGGACTTCGATTTCAGGCAGCGCTTCAAGTATTTTTAATCGTTCCACGCTTTGTATTGCATATATGCGAACTTCTGCAAATGACGAGCTCAGTTGTTTTTTGATAATCTCCGCGAAATTTTCACTTCCGCTTTTTTCAAGCAGTTCCAGCGCGTATAAAATTTCTTTGGGGTGCGGGCTGCTTAATGCGCTTGTTACGATCTCGATACTGGCAAGGTCTGCCAATGGAACGCCCTTATCGCCGAAACGGCGCTTATGCAGGGCTTCAGTTAGCGCTTTTGGGTATGCCTGAATTAATGCAACGCAGATTCCGATCCAGAGCGCTCCTGAAATAAGATAAATATAGGCAAGTTGAATAACGCTGAACTTTAAGAGCGTATTGAAAACCAAAAGCAAGCCGCCCGCCAACCCAATGGCCAGCGGTTGAATGATGCCTTCGGCAATGGTTTGCGCGCGCAGCCGGTCTTTTTCTGCGATCGGTTGATATAACAGCGCAGATGCGGTTTGATCCAATGAAAACCCGACCCCTTCGTTTGAAAATTTTCCGGCTGCTGCCAGCCAGAAAAGAATAAGAATAAATTTTGCGTCAAGCGTTCCGGCGATTACAAACGCCGTTATGAAGGAAAAAGTTAATAGGGGAGTGACAAGCAGCCCGGCGCGCAGCCCAAAGCGTGAGATGATGCGGCCTGTGAGAAACATGTCGGTGATGAAGCCGAGAATTCCTACTATGCCATAAAACCCGCCTATGAATCCAGCCAGGTCGCCTGCTGAAGGGTATTGCAAGGCCGCGCGGTCAAAGAAAATATTATCAAGGATAAAGTACGCGATTCGCCAGATGATGACGAGTGAAAAAATTAAAAATATATATTTATTACTAAAGTAGCGAAAGATGCGATTTTTTTTCTCGCCCGCGTCTGCAATTTCAGGTTTTGTGCGGGTGCCCGGATTTCTCTTTAAGTTTATTTGTTGAAGAAAAAAAGAAATGAGGACACACAGCGCAATCACGCTGTAAAGATTTTCCGTCCCGATTGCATTTACCAGCGGAGTTGTAAACGGACCCATGACTACATAGGCAAACCATGAGCCTGCGTTCATTAGCCCAAAGAGACGTTTTCCCTGGCGCACATCAAAGATATTCCCCGCCAGAGTCCAAAACGCAGTTACGGAAATATTCACCAGAGTTTGCGACCAAATCGGCAGAATGAGCATCAGCCATTTGGAAGATGTCAGCGCCAGGCTAATGCGCAGTGCGACGGTTCCGAAAAAGAGGAAGAGCAGCGATAGGATTAGAAATTGCGCGAGCGAGGCGCGCTCGGATATTTTTAGAAACAGTGTGGTAATAGAAGAAACGATCACCGCAATACCCAAATAAATATAAGGCATTGCGCTGGAATCCCATGCTGTAAAGAATAACGCAAATGAAGCAGACTGTACGAACAATATTGCCGCGCCCATGAAGAAATATTGGGCAAGCATTAAGAAGACGGTTTGATCTTCGCCTTTACGAATATTCAACGCGTTCAGGATGCGAAGATACATGGATGTTTGATTCTCCCGGATTAAATAATGTGAAGCGTGGATGATTTTACCTAAGAATTACTCATTTCGCTTTAATTCGCTCGACGGGTGACGCGCGCTTTGCCGTATGCGTTAAATACTCGCCAATTAATTTATACCTTCGTTGGTATAATTATTTCATAGTAGGGCGTTTCCCCGCCTTAATGCCTGCAAATTATATGAAAATATTGGCAGGTTATTCTTTTAAATGACCTAATCTCTAATGAAATAAAAATCTCTTTCTCATGGCGGGCGCTGCTTTTAAGGCTAAAATATGACAACTTTATTCATTTCTTATTCCCGCAAAGACATTGATTTCGCCCAGAAATTCAGTTCCACATTGAATGATATTGGCTTTGAATCCTGGGTGGACTGGAACGACATTCCGCCAACCGCGGATTGGTGGGATCAGATCGCAAAGGGCATTGAATCTGCGGATGCCTTTTTATTTTTGCTCAGCCCTGATTCTACGAGCTCAGAAGTTTGCAGACGCGAGATTGACCACGCTCTTAAAAATGGTAAGCGTATGATTCCGATCGTAGTCCGCGATGTGGCTCCAAGCGAAGTGCATACCGCGTTGACCTCGCTCAACTGGATATTTTTTCGCAAGCAGGATGATTTCAACAACTCCATACAAAAACTTGAGGTGGGCTTAAAGACCGACCTTGCCTGGGTGGAGACACAACGAAGATTGCAAGTACGCGCTTTAGAATGGGAAAAGCGCAAAGATGGCAGCCTTTTATTAAGAGGTAAAGACCTGCAAGATGCCGAACTGCAAATTAGCGCCAATGCATCTAAAGACCCGGCTCCTACAGTTTTACAGCGTGAATACATATTACAAAGCAGGTTATCGGCTGACCGGCAGAGAAGATTTATAACCGGAATTTCAATAGCAGGCGCTATTGCCATGACCGCGCTGGCAATTTTTGGGTTTATACAGGCAAGCAGAGCTACTGCTCAGGCAACGATTGCTGAAGGCGCGTTGGCACAAGCGGAAATTGAAAGAGCCAACGCGCAGCAATCTCAAGCCGAAGCGGAGCAGCAAGCTGAACGCGCGTTGGCGGGCGGTCTTGCCGCTCAAGCCAGCTCCATCAAAGCGAACGACCACGCGCTTGCTGTTTTGTTGGGCTTGGAAGCTTACCAGCGCGAAGACAGCCTGTTGACGCGAAGTACGCTTTTTGACGCGTTGCAATTTTCACCTTACACGCGCTTGTTTGGATATAACGGACCCGTAACGGCTGTTGCGGTGAGCCCTAATGGGAACATCGCAGCTTCTACCAGCTGTAAAGAATACAGCGACACGCAATGCAAGTATGGCGTAATTACACTCTCCGACGCGCTGACAAAACAACCCCTTGCAAAACTTGAAGGACAGTTTGGCATTGTAAATACTCTTGTCTTTCATCAATATGAAAAAACGCTGTTGCTTGCTGCGGGCGGTTGTGTGCCGGTGGATGAAAGCAACAAAGGCTGTACAGATCGCAAAGGACAAATTGTCTTGTGGGATGTGACCGACTTAAAGAATCCTGTTCAATTGAGTGACACACGCAATGTGCATACAGGCTTGGTGAAAACGCTTGCTTTTTACCCCGATGGTTCTTTACTTGCTTCTGGCAGCTTTGATACGACGATTCTTTTGTGGAATATCTCCGACCCCGCGAAGCCCTTTTTGGCGGATGCTCCGCTTACTGAACATTCCAGTTTTGTGAACAGCCTCGCGTTTAGCGCGGATGGCGGCGCGTTGATTTCCGCCGGGGATGATAAGCGCATTCTCATTTGGAAATTTGATTACAAGAAAAACAACGCCCCAGCCATATTGTATATTAGCGATATCAAAGACCATACCGCGCAAGTGAATAGCATCGCCTTTAGCGCGGATGGACGCAGGCTGGTTTCTGCCAGCGACGACAACTCTGTTATTCTGTGGGATTGGGACGCGGCTGCGTATGCATTAAAAAATCCAGTTAAGTTATTGGGGCATCTGGGGTATGTAAAAAGCGCGGCGTTCAATGCCGATGGCACAATCGTTGCTTCCGCTGGTTTTGATTTCAAAGTAATTTTATGGAATACAAAGACAGGCGCGCAGATCGGGCTTCCGCTTGGCGTGCATACAAAAGTGATTAATGCGGTTGGTTTCGGTTCCGTAAAATCTGCCGATGGCGCCGACCTGCCTTATCTGCTTTCCGCCAGCGATGACCGCACTGTCATTCAATGGGATTTGTCCACGCGTCAGCCGCTTAGTCAGCCGCTCAAAGATGTGCAGCCTCCCGCGGGCGTTGGCGTTTCTGCAGCCAGCGGCGACCTGCGCGCCAGCGTGATAGATACGCAATTAATTAAACTCACCGGCAGAGACGAGCCTTTATCCGGACATACAGGCGCCATAAATAGTTTAAGTTTCAGCCCTAAAATTACAGATAGAATCTTGCTGGCTTCAGCCAGCGACGATCAGACCGTGATACTTTGGGATGTGAGCGATGTCGCAAACCCTTCTGTGTTTCTAAAAATTGAAAGTTTCAGCGACCCTGTCGGCGCCGCTTATTTTGAAGGCGGGCAGCTCGTAACCATCGAAAAGAATGGACGCGCCGTTCAATGGGATATTGTCCTTGAAAATTGGATCGCATTTGGTTGCAACGCTGTAAAACGTAATTTGACGCAACCTGAATGGGATCGCTACTTGACGAACCAGTCTTACCGGAAAACTTGTGAATCCAATCCGTAGAATTAACAAGAGAAAAAAATATGTCTATATATAAGAAAACCGTTTTTACTTTTGCAATTGGATTAGCGCTCTTAATTCAACTTGCCAACCCCACACTTGCGCGCGCAGATGATGGTACGCCGCCGATCCTGCCGGATGATTCGGCTG
>CAZAGR010000112.1:0-8185 GCA_964484585.1 uncultured Propionivibrio sp.
CCGTTGCGGATGGCGTTTTGCACTGCGCCGGCCCCGTCCGGTAGCCGCGGCCTTACGAGTACCGATCGATGGGATTTAAACGTGGCGGACTTGCTATCGCTCATCTTACGAAGCTCCCGAATCAGTCGCGGACAATCGTGTCCGCACCAGAACATTATCGGCAGCGGTAGGAAAACTTTAGATGATCGTCATGCATCCCTTGCGGAAGTACCTGCCGCCGCGCGATGAAGACGGTCGTCAATGGCCTGCCATACGGAATCAACGGGCACCCGCTGCACAATGATGCTCGCGCAATTCAACGTATCAAGCTCGCGCAAGCTTGCGTAAAGTTCATGCGCATAGGCTTCCGGATCATTCGGCGCCTTACGCCAAAGTACGCTGGCATCACCTTTCTCAACCGGCTCGAAGGCGAGGATCGCAATGCGCTCTCCGCGTCTAAATGCTTCGTCCTGTTCACGCTTCAAATTTTCACGGGTAACAAGCCGTAAGGGCGTGCGCGGGGCATAGTGCGATTCCAAACTGCCTGACACGCGCGGCACAAGACCCTGAATTCCGCCGCTTGCCGCACTTGACGATGCCATCACGATGCCGGGAATTTGGGCAATGGCTGACGAGGAAATCATCCCCGGCCGCAGTATCTCAGCCTTGATGCGAGAGAGATCGAGAATCGTGGACTCAATTCCAACGTCGCACGGACCACCGTCCAGAACGAGCGACACGGCGTTTCCCAGCTCATCACGCACATGGGCTGCAGTGGTCGGACTGATACGCCCAAACCGATTGGCCGAAGGCGCAGCAATGCCACCATTAAAAACTTTCAGCAGTTCAAGCGCGACAGGGTGATTCGGAACACGCAGCCCGATGGTGTCCTGCCCTCCCGTCAGGCAGTCCGACACGTCCGGTCTGCGCTTCAGGATCAGCGTCAGCGGACCGGGCCAGAAAACCTCTGCAAGTTGATAGGCTGAATCAGGAATATCCATCGCCCAATGTTTGACATGGGAAACATCCGGGATATGCACAATCACCGGATGATCGGCTGGACGTCCCTTGGCAGAGAATATTTTCGCCACGGCCGAGGGTTGGCTGGCATCCGCGCCTAGTCCGTAAACCGTTTCCGTAGGAAACGCGACTAATTCGCCTGCGCGCAGAAACGCGACAGCGCGAGCTATCTCAGTCGTCATCAATGCCGATTAAACGCCGTGCCGCCAGCGCCGACTTTCTTACGTCCTCGTCGTTGTCGCCCACCACCGTAAAGTGACCCATTTTCCGGCCCGGGCGGGCGTGATGCTTGCCGTACAAATGCAATTTGAGATTCGGCACAGCGAACAAGTGCAGCCAGTCTGGTTCATGACTTTGGTGTAGATCACGCCGATACCAAAGATCCCCCAGCAGATTCACCATGACCGCTGCGCTGTGCGCAGCAGTGGCGCCCAACGGAAGGTTGCACAACACGCGCACCTGCTGCTCGAACTGGCTCGTGATACATGCATCCAGAGTGTAGTGGCCAGAGTTGTGCGGCCGAGGTGCCATCTCATTCACATACAGTTGGCCGCCAACCACAAAAAACTCGATAGCGATAATTCCGACATAGCCCAACTTCTCGGCAATACCCTCGGCAGTCACTCTGGCGCAGTCGGCCATACCATCCGACATTCGAGCTGGCATTATCGACACATCCAGAATGCCATGACGATGAGTATTCTGAGAAAGCGGAAAACACTTGACGGCGCCTTGGGCATTGCGCGCAAGAACCACTGAAACCTCCTGGTCGAGCGGCATCAATTGCTCCAAGACACAAGGCTCACCCTTGAAGTGCTTAAAAGCAAGAACCGCATCGGACTTGCTAGCGACTCTGGCCTGTCCCTTCCCGTCGTAACCAAACCGCGCGACCTTGAGAATTCCGGGAAACAAATCGGCGCCGGCCGCAGCAATATCGGACTCCTGAATAATATCTGCGTAGGGCGCGTGCGGAAATCCATATCGCTTTAGAAAGCCCTTTTCCAGGCTGCGATTTTGGCAAATGGCGACCGCATCTGCGCCGGGACGTACTGGCAAATATTTTGACAAGTAAGCCAACGCGTCGGCAGGAACATTCTCGAACTCAGTCGTCACCGCCGCGCAACTTTGCTGCATTCGCTCAAGCGCATCGGTGTCTTCATAATCCGCAATCAAGTGCTCGTCTGCGATCCGTCCTGCGGGGCTGCGCGGATCGGGATCGAGAACAACAACCCGATAACCGAGCTCATGGGCCGCAAGGACAAAAAACCGGCCGAGCTGCCCGCCACCGAGCATTCCTAATGTCGCCGGGGGCGGAATCAAGAGAACTCCCGCAGTACTCGTCGTCATGGATCAGTGCAAAAAGTGGATTTGCGGCTCAACGCCGAATGGCACGATAGCCAATATCGCGACGGCACTGCATGCCATCAAAATGAATCCGATCGAGGACTTCATAGGCGCGCTTCTGCGCCGACTTTACGTTATCGCCCAATCCGGTAACGCAGAGAACGCGACCGCCAGCAGTGACTATATCGTCGCCGCTAAATACCGTACCCGCATGAAATATGTGCGCATCACCTAAAGGAACATCACGTGTCGCCGGCAGCCCATGAATTGCGTCGCCCTTGCGCGGCGCATCGGGGTAATCGGCTGCGGCCATAACAACGCCCAGCGCCACTCGCCGATCCCAATCGGCTTCGACATCATCCAGTCGACCGTCAATTGCGGCATCAATGAGGGCAACGAGATCGCTCTTTAGTCGCATCATGATCGGCTGCGTTTCTGGATCGCCCATTCGGCAATTAAACTCCAGCACCCGCAAACTGCCATCGGGCCTGATCATCAGACCGGCATAGAGAAATCCGGTGAAAAGGATGCCGTCGGCGGCCATCCCGTTGATCGTTGGCATGATAACTTCACGCATCACGCGAGCATGGATCTCGGGCGTGACCACCTGCGCTGGCGAGTAAGCCCCCATGCCTCCGGTATTCGGACCCATGTCGCCGTCCATCAGTCGCTTGTGATCTTGACTGGTCGCCATGGCCAGTGCGTGTCGGCCATCCGCCATGACGATGAAACTTGCTTCCTCGCCGTCAAGAAACTCTTCGATAACTACCCGAGCACCCGCCTCGCCATGCTGAACATTCAATTTGTTGCCAGCCAGCATCATGTCTACAGCAGCATGTGCTTCCGCGCTAGTCACCGCAACCACTACGCCTTTGCCGGCGGCCAAACCGTCGGCCTTGACGACGATGGGCGCTCCGACCACATCAAGGTAGGCATGGGCAGCTGCAATATCAGAAAAGGTCTCAAATTTGGCAGTGGGAATACGGTGGCGCGTCATGAAACGCTTGGCGAAATCCTTCGAGCTTTCCAACTGCGCTGCTGCCTTGCTTGGGCCGAATATTCGCAGACCGCGGGAACGGAAAAGATCAACAACACCACCAGCTAGTGGGCCTTCAGGACCAACGACGGTAGCGTGGATATCATTGGCTTGTGCGAAATCAGCAAGCTCAATCAAGTCAGTCAGTGGTAGATTCTGCAATCCAACTTCGCGGGAGGTGCCGGCATTACCTGGCGCGACGTAGACCGTCTCCACGTCCACACTTTTTGCCAGTCTCCACGCCAGCGCGTGCTCTCGTCCCCCGGAACCAATAACCAGAATCTTCATACGTTTTCGACGCCGGGCTCAGTGTCTGAAATGACGGAAACCGGTGAATACCATAGCAACATTTTGTTCGTCCGCAGCGGCGATTACCTCCGCATCGCGCACTGACCCGCCGGGCTGGATAACAGCGGTTGCGCCGGCCTTGGCCAGTACATCCAAGCCGTCTCGGAAGGGAAAAAATGCATCGGACGCGACAACCGTTCCAGCCACACTCAGACCAGAATTTTCCGCTTTAATCGCTGCAATTCGGGCTGAATCAACCCGACTCATTTGACCCGCACCAACACCGACTGTCATGCCATCTTTGCAATAAACGATCGCGTTTGACTTAACGTACTTGGCCACCCGCCACGCGAACAAAAGATCACTTATCTCTTCCGCAGTCGGCGTGCGGCGCGTCACAACACGAATCTCTGCAAGCGTAATCTTCGCGGCATCTGCAGTCTGCACCAGCAATCCACCGCCAACACGCTTGTAGTCAAAAACTTGACCGACTTGCGACGCAGACGGCAATGGCAGAATCAAGACACGAAGATTCTGTTTGGCAGCAAACACGGCACGGGCCTCGTCCGTGACGGCAGGCGCAAGTATGACCTCAGCAAACTGTCCAGCCACCGCTTCGGCAGTCGCCTTGTCAATACAAACATTAAAAGCGATGATGCCGCCGAACGCCGAGGCGGGATCAGTCTTGAAGGCCTTAAGATAGGCTTCAGTTGCGCTCGCCGCGACAGCGACGCCGCAGGGATTGGCGTGCTTGACAATGACACAGGCCGTCTCAGCGGCAAATGCCTTGACGCACTCCCACGCCGCGTCGGCATCAGCGATATTGTTATAGGAAAGCTCTTTCCCTTGCAACTGTTGATAGTTAGAGATGCTTCCGTCAATTGGTGAGGTGTCGCGGTAGAAAGCCGCGTGTTGATGCGGATTTTCACCATATCGCATGGTGTCGATTTTGTCGAACGCCAACTGGAGGCAATCCGGAAATAACCCGGGTTTGTTCTCGATATCCAGCGCAGTCAACCAATTAGCAATCGCTGAGTCATAACGTGCGGTGTGGGTAAAGGCACGCTTCGCCAGCGCAAATCGTGTCGCATAAGACAGTGCGCCACCATTCTTCAATTCCGCCAGCACCATCGCGTAGTCTTCAGGATCAGTGATGACACCAACACCACCGGCTTCATTGCCATGATTCTTGGCCGCCGCACGCACCATCGCCGGACCGCCGATGTCGATATTCTCAATGACGTCGTCCAGAGTGCAGTCAGCCTTGGCCACCGTCTGCTGAAATGGATAAAGATTGACCACCACAAGATCAATATTGGGAATGTCATGCGCGGCCATTATTGCCTGATGCTCGGGTAAGTCGCGCCGGCCGAGAATACCTCCATGAACCTTGGGGTGCAAAGTCTTGACGCGCCCATCCAGCATCTCTGGAAAGCCGGTGTAGTCAGACACGTCGGTGACTTCCAATCCTGCATCGCGTAGCAATTTGGCGGTGCCGCCAGTCGACAACAAAGCGATGCCAAGCGCACTCAGTCCGCGGGCGAAATCGACCGCGCCACGCTTTTCAGAAACGCTGATCAGCGCACGGGATACCTGGACATGCTTCATGTAGACCTCAAAAAAACAAGGGTAAAAATTTACGGGATTTTTGTTTAGAGCAAATCGTAGTCGGCCAACTTGCGCCGCAGCGTGCCCCGACTGATTCCAAGAATTTCGGCGGCTACGGTCTGATTGCCGTCAGCCTGCTTCATGACCACTTCAAGCATGGGTCGTTCGACACTGTTTAGCACCATGTCGTAAACAGCATGCGGCGTCTGTCCGTCAAGATCACGGAAATAACGATTGAGTGTGCGCCGAACGCAGTCGTGTAACTCCGAACCTGAACTCATGCGGCCTCCAGATGGGTCAGAGGATCATTAGCGGAATGTCCGCAAAAAAATTCATCAGTCGCGGCGAGTTGTGCCTCAACCGTCGGCAACTGGTTCATTGCATGACGAAATGTCGCCGCACCAATGATACCTTTGGTATACCAGCTGATATGCTTGCGCGCAATTTTGACGCCGGTTTCTTCACCGTAGAAATCATATAGGTCGGCCAGATGCTTGCGCAGGATGCGATGAATTTCAAATACCGTCGGCGGCGGCAGATGACAACCCGTGTCCAGAAAATGTGCAATCTCGCGAAACAGCCAAGGCCGGCCTTGCGCCGCCCGGCCGATCATAACGCCGTCAGCACCCGTGTAATCAAGCACAAATTTGGCCTTTTCAGGTGTCGAAATATCGCCGTTCGCGATCACCGGAATAGCCACACGCGATTTGACCTCGGCGATGGTGTCGTATTCGGCGTCGCCCATGTATTGATCAGCGCGAGTGCGCCCGTGAATAGCGATCGCTCGGATTCCCGACTGCTCTGCAATACGCGCGATCATCGGTGCGTTTTTGTTTTCTCGATTCCAGCCGGTGCGGAATTTCAAGGTGACCGGAAAATCAGGTACAGCCTGCACAACCGCCTCAAGTATTTTGGCCACGAGCGGCTCGTCCTGCATCAACGCCGAGCCCGCCATCACATTACAGACCTTCTTTGCCGGACATCCCATGTTGATATCAATAATTTGCGCACCATGGTCGACGTTGTAGCGCGCGGCATCAGCCATCATTGCCGGATCAGCGCCGGCAATTTGCACCGATATCGGATCCACTTCACCTTCATGATTAGCGCGTCGTAGTGTCTTGGCGCTGCCATACAGCAGAGAATTGGAGGTGACCATCTCGGACACCGCCAATCCCGCCCCCAATTGTTTGCACAACTGACGGAATGGGCGATCTGTAACCCCCGCCATAGGTGCCACAAAAAGGTTATTGCGCAGAGAGTAACCGAGGAAGTTCATGCAAAACCTAGTGTGGGAGACGTGCGGACAATCCAGGAGAGCGCGAATTCTAGCGCAAAGCGACAAGCGCCAACTTCAAGTCCCGCCACTGGCCATCGGTAGACGTAACAACCGGTAGGTTCATGGCCACACACGTGCGCCATACATCATCCGACGCGCCAAAAATTTTCGCAGGGGGGGCAACAGGTCAAGCGCCATTAAACCGGTACCACGTGCATGCTGTAATGGAAAAAAATCGCTGGCAAACGTATCGATCAAGGCATTGGTGAATCCAATCACGCCACGCCGGTCCAACGAACGGGCATCGGCATACTTTTTAAGCAGCACAGGCGACCCAGGATCGACCGAACCCGCCAGATGACGCGCCAGTTCCCATACATCGCGCAACGCCAAGTTGAAGCCCTGACCGGCGACTGGATGCAAACTCTGCGCGGCATTGCCCAACCACACCTGCCGCTCACCGATCACCTCCTCGCGCCAGCGCAAACCGAGAGGATAGGAGGAGCGCGGACCTACCGACACAAATCGCTGGCGCTCGCCAAAACGTTTTTGCAGCAGCGCCATAAACCCGACATCGTTCAAAGCCGAAATAGTATCGGTGTCGGCTGAAGCACAGGTCAACACGACGGCATAGGCCCTACCCAAAGGCAACAGCGCCAAAGGGCCTTCGTCGGTAAAGCGCTCCCAAGCCACATTGCCATGAGGCAGCGAAACCTCAGCCATACACAACACGGCATGCTGGTCGTAATCGCGAACATGAGCCGTATTCGTCGCCACAGTCCCTTCAGCCCAGGCTGTGAGGGCAAAATCAGCCAAGAACTCGCCCTGCTCGATCTTGGAATTGTCGCAATACGCAATGTTTGAACGCTGAAGCTCAACATACAGCGCCTCAATCAGTGATGTGGCGGGCAGCACATATCCCAATGCAGGCACGCCAAGCTCGGATGCACGCATGCGCGCCCGCCCAAAGCCACCGCTGCGCGACACATGTATGGTTTCAATGGGCGTTGCCTGAAGCGCAGCCCAGACTCCAAGTTGCTCCAGCATTTGCTGCGAACCATGGGACAGCGCCAACACGCGCGTATCGTTTCGTACCGCCGCGCGGGCGCGGGCTTCAAAAACCACCACTGGAATATCAGCACGATGGAGTGCCAGGGCAAGAGCCATCCCTGCCGGGCCTCCGCCCACAACGGCCACATCACTTTTCGATCCGGTCTTAATCACGCATCAGCGCCTCAATGTCGCTGATTTTCTTCGGCGCTGCGGCCGACAAGATCTCGCACTCACCAGCGGTAACCGCTACGTCATCTTCAATTCGCACACCAATATTCCAGAACATCTCGGCAACGTCTTTGTCCGGTCGAACATAAAAGCCCGGCTCCACGGTCAATACCATGCCCGCTTCCAGCATCTGCCACGCGTCCCCCTGCTTGTATTCGCCGACATCGTGCACATCACGGCCTATCCAATGCCCTGTGCGATGCATGTAGAAACGTTTGTAACTTTCCGACTCGATCACGCCGGCGAGACTTCCCGTGAGGAGTTTCAGATCCAGCATTCCTTGGGCCAGCACTTTCACAGCGGCATCGTGCGGATCGATAAACCGGCTCCCGGGCCGCACCGCCTCGATG
>CAZAGR010000113.1:0-8160 GCA_964484585.1 uncultured Propionivibrio sp.
GGATGGCCTGCATGCGTTCGATGAACTGCGCGCTTTGCAGGGCCAGCGTGCCCTGACTGGTCATCGCCTCGAGCAGGTTCAGGTCATTCTTGGTAAATCGGCCGCTTTTTTTGTTCAGTGTTTGCGCCACACCGATGATTTCGCCCTTGACCGTCTTGATGGGCACGCACAGGATGTTGTGCGTGGTAAAACCGGTTTGTTCGTCAATTGATCGATTGAAGCGATCATCAGCATAGGCATCGTGGATGATCAGCGCTTCGCCAGAGGTGAACACGAATCCGGCGACGCCACTGGTGTTCAATATGCGAATCTCGCGCCGAATATTGCCCAGAGCAACCCGTGAGTAAAGTTCGTTAGTGTCCGGATCATTGAGGAAAAGCGAACCACGTTCCGCCGCAAGTTCGGCCGTGGTCATCTCCACCAGTGCATTCAGTACTTCGTCCAAAGTACCGTAACTCGCCATCCGCCGAGTTACTTCAAGCAGGAGCTCAGCATAACGCAGGCGACGCCGGTTTTCACTATCGCGGCTGTTACGATCAGCAGCGATTTTTTTCAGCGATGCATCAGTATTCAAGTCGTGTATTTCGTCATGTCCCACGGTGATAACTCTCCAATTGGTCGCGCAGCGCCGAGATGGTCGCGTGAAGCTGGGAATTGTCGTCGGCAAACTGGCTGTGCGTCAGACGCACAAGATTGTCCTTGTCCATTTGCTGAAGCTCTAGCCGTTCGCGCAAACTGCTTATGGTTCGCTTGAGTTGATCAATTTCACCTTGCGCACTGGCATGTGTAGAGTTAATGGCGGCAATCATATCTGCGCGCACTTTCTCCAATTCACTTCGCAGCACGGATGCGGTGGCGGTCATCTCCTGCATTTCGTTGTGATTGACTGTACGTTCGTGCTGCAAGGCGTGCGCGTGGTCGGCACGACTTTTTTCGAGTTCGTCTCGCAGTGCCGTCGCGGTAGACCTTAGCTGCCGCATTTCAAGGTCGGCCGACATACGTTCGTGTTGGACTGCGCGAGCATGTTCTGTGCGTGCCTGCTCCAGTTCGTCGCGAAGTGTTCCAACGGTGGTTTTAAGTTGGCCGATCTCGACGGCGCTCGCCTGAGTAATCCGGATGGAATCGACTTGCCGGTCAGCTTCGGCACGCTCGAGCTCGTTTCTCAACGCGATGATAGTGCGTTTGAGGTCGCGGACATCGGCTTGCGCCAGTGTCAGGGTATCTTCAAGGTTCAGGTCGTCAGTCGTGGTCATCGGGGCTTGAATGCTTAAAAACAGGCAGCATATGCGAGCAAATAATAACAGCCCGGACCCGAGACGGCTGCTATTTGTGCCTATGCCACATCAGGCATTCATGTTTAAAAGCCCTGTCTTGATCTCGATGACGTCCATCTGGCTCATCCTCTTATAGCTGTCGTACTTGTACAGCGATTCGATTTCGACAACACAGATGGTATTTGTCCTTCGATAAACGGTTCCGCGAAAGCGGCACAATGAGTTGTCGTGTAAGTTGAACTCAAGCTCGACTTTGTCTGTGGTCGCCATTGATGGCATACGATCATGGGTGTGCTCAACCTGTAAGCGCAACGACCGTTCCGAGAAGTCCCCAAGTACGCAAGGAAATTGAGTACCGTTGCGAAATTTAAGCGTTGCCCAAATAGCAGTATCTACTCGATGTGTCTGGCGCTGATCGGCTACGTGCAAACTGTCGACATCTGGGGTCACCAGAATCGTCTTGTAGTCGGCATAGGGTCCATCCTGAATTACCTGGCGCCGATCTACCCGTGTATCGATTGTTGGAACCCCGGGCTCCCGTTTGCTGGCCACAAGAGTGATGATGTTGCCTTGCGCAAATTGACCCCCGCGGCCAAGCTTGGCGCGCGTGAAATAGTTCAGCTTGAGTTCCATCTCGCTGGTGTCCGGCAACAGAAATTGCAGCGTCTTCAAGCTCTCAACCGGAAGAATTTTCTTGTCGTCGAGCTTAAATCCGGTTGGAGTCCCTTCTCTATTGATGAGTATCGAGTCATGCGAGTACAGGTAGTGCTGATTGACCCGATAGGCGATGATGACCGACTCCAATTTGAAGTCGCGTTCGAATTCCGGGTAGTAATGAAGTTTCTTGCCCATCGGGAAATACTGCATCAGCGACTTCAGCGCGCCAGGTTCGAAGTCTGATCCCTGCGGTGCAGGAATGACTTTCCGCGGACTCAAGGTGTTCAATAGTGTCTTAAGCATCTGCTACTGACCCATGTTGGCAAAAACGTGATTCGATCGAAAAACTCCCATTGTGAGCGCCAAGATCGGATCGTGCCTTTGATTTGACCGAAAACAGAGCTGATTGCGGCGGCAATTTTTGCCGGGATGTTTCCGGTACGGTTAAGCAATGCCCATCAAGAGTGTGCCCGTACCTGGTTTTTGGTATGCATTTCATTCCGATGGTCGAACGTAACCCGGCATACATAGCTGAAGTAATGGCAGGGCGGCGGAGCAGGACAATCACGGCAAATTTTGAGAGGCCAAGGATGCGAAGATAAAAGCAGTTAATGTGCCAGCGGAACTAAAGATTCATTTCCCTCGCAGTAATGGACTTGACACGCCCATTGCACAGGCGGGTAGAATCTCTGATCACTGCCGGGATGGTGAAATTGGTAAACACAGCGGACTTAAATTATTGAGCAACGGACGTCGAAAGCGCCCGAATGAATCTCCTCAAATTCGGTGAAACCCCTGGTGTCAAAGCCGAGGCAACGCCGAGCCAAGCCCTTTTTGGGAAGGTGTAGAGACTAGACGGGGAGCACCTAAAGCGTTTTGCGCCAAGGTGAAGGCATAGTCCAGCGCACGAGCAGCGACAAGCTGGCGGCGAAAGCCGTAGTGTGATGAAAATCCGCCGCCCTTATACGGCTTGCCGGTTCGATTCCGGTTCCCGGCACCATCAGTTAGTCCAGTGCGGTCCAAGAAAGGCCGTAGATCCTTGTGAACGCGAGGATCACGGTGAATTCGTCCCCATCAGATGCCCGCAGCGCCAAGAAGACTCAAGATAAATGGCACGCTAATGACCGCGATGATCGCCGAGGCCACCAAACTGCTGGCGACGGGCGCTTCCATTGACTTGAATTGTCGTGCCATGAGGTAGACGTTGACGCCGACTGGCAGTGAGGCCAAAAGAACAACGACGTTCGTTTCCATGTGTGGCAACCCAAGAGCCTGCGCGAACAGCCATACGGTGAGGGGCTGCACCAACAGTTTCAGTGCACATATTGCAAGGCTCATTTGCCAGCCGGTTCGAATGCCATAGTCGGCCAAACCCATGCCCAGCGCGAGCAATGCCAGCGGCGCGGCGGTTTCTGTGAGCCAGCCCAAGGGAATGTCAATTGCGGTCGGAATACTGAGACCAACCCAGCCGAATACTGCACCCGTGACGATGGATGCCACGATTGGATTGGTCGCCACGCCTTTTACCGTCTTGCCGAAGCCGGTCAATGAAAACTCGCCGTGCACCGCCCACTCGACCGACACAGTGACCAGCGTCCACAACGTCAAGGCATTGAAAACCAAAACCAACGCGACTGAAGGCAGTGCGGCATCACCCAAGGCTGACTTGGCCAGCGGGATTCCAAGCAGCACATTGTTCGAAAATATTCCACCAAGGGCAAATATGGATTGGGCCTTGCCATCGAGGCAAAAAACGTGCGAACTAATGGCTCGTCCAACAAAGAATACCAATAGGCAGCTGCCGAAATAGGCGACCAATAAGCGTGTATCGACGGGTGGCAGACGCGATAGTCCGCTCATCATGCGAAACAGCATCGCCGGCAGGGCGACAATGAACACGAAACGCGTCAAGCGATCCGCCAGCGACTTCGGGCAGTGTGCCCAGCGCACCAGAAAATAACCCAGCCCGACAATCGAAAACAGCGGTCCGGCAAGAGTAATTTGATATACGAAGCCATTCATGGCGAGGGAACTAACGGTAGCAATAAGGGAAGCAAAAAGTCGGCGCCGGCGAGACGGCGTTCCCGAATCTATCCTGCGTTGGAGGCGCGTCCGTGAGACACTGGCGACCTTAATCATACTTGTCTCGACACTCCCATGGCCGGAAACCCAGAAATCACCAACATGGCTCTTTTCTGCGACTTCGAAAATGTCGCCCTAGGCGTGCGCGACGCGAAGTACGCTCCTTTCGATATCAACAAAGTGCTGGAGCGCCTGTTGCTCAAAGGCAGCATCGTGGTCAAGAAGGCCTATTGCGATTGGGCGCGCTACAACGAGTTCAAGGCGCCGATGCACGAAGCCTCATTCGAATTGATTGAAATTCCGCATGTGCGACAGTCCGGCAAAAACTCGGCCGATATTCGTTTGGTGGTCGATGCACTTGACCTGTGCTATACCAAGTTGCACGTCGACACATTTGTCATCATCAGCGGCGACTCGGATTTTTCGCCGCTGGTGTCCAAGCTGCGGGAAAACAATAAGCGCGTGATCGGAGTCGGGGTCAAAGCAGCCACCTCGGATTTGCTCTCGGCCAATTGTGATGAGTTCATTTTCTACGATGATCTGGTTCGGGAACTGGAGGCCAAGAAGCGTCGCACCGAGAAGAAATCGCCCGTCAAACCGCCAGCGGAGGCGCGCAAAGCAGCAAAGCCGAAGAATGATGATAAGCCTTCGGCGGAAAAGACAATCGAGGATAAGCCTGAGCTTTCACGGCGCGAAGAGGCGCTCGATTTGCTAGTGGAAACCGTCGAGGCACTTATCGCTGAACGCGGCGATGAGAAAATTTGGGGCTCATTGGTCAAGCCCACGCTGCAGCGACGCAAGCCTGGCTTTACCGAGTCCTATTACGGCTACCGCTCATTTCGTGATCTGTTGGAAGACGCTAGAAAGCGCAAGCTACTGGAAGTTGAACGCGACGAGAAATCCGGCCAATATCTGATTCGTCTGCCCACCGAAGATTAAGAAAATCCTCGCATGAGTTTGATCCCTGAAATCCGTCCGGAGCAATCACACGAACTCCTCAAGGAACTGCATATTTTGACCCGTGATGGTCGGCTGAATCAGGACACGAGACGAAAGCTGAAGCAGGTTTACCACCTATATCAGTTCATTGAGCCGCTGTTGAACGAGGCGCTTGTTGATCGGGGCGAGTTGAATATGGCTGACCACGGGGCAGGGAAGTCCTATCTTGGATTTATTCTCTACGACTTGTTCTTTAAGTCCAAGGACGTTGGCCAGGTTTTTGGCATTGAGACTCGTGCCGAACTGGTTGACAAATCGATTGCTCTTGCACAGCGATTGAAATTTTCAAGAATGAGTTTTCTGAATCTTTCCGTCGCCGAATCGATCGAGACGGATCGACTTCCGCAACACATCGATCTGGTGACGGCATTGCACGCCTGCGACACCGCCACCGACGATGCGATCCGTTTTGCTTTGCACAGAGAGGTGCCTTTTATTGTGTTGGTGCCTTGCTGTCAGGCCGAAGTCGCAGCAGTCCTGCGCCAGCATAAGAACGAGTCATTAACCAAGACATTCTTGGCGGAAATCTGGCGTCATCCGATTCACACACGCGAATTTGGCAGTCATCTGACCAATGTTTTGCGCTGCCTCTTGCTGGAAGCGCATGGTTATCAGGTGAGCGCCACCGAGCTGATCGGATGGGAGCATTCGATGAAGAATGAACTGATCATCGCCCGGCGAGGAAATGAAGCACGCGGCAATGCCCGCGAGCGAAGCCGGCAGATATTGCAGGCGCTAAATCTGGAGTCGCTGATGGATCGGTTCTGTTATTGACCGAATCAAATTGTCGTACCTTGATACCGTGCCTTGGTTCCGTACCTTGGTTCTGTGCTTTGGTTCCGTGCTTTGGTTCCGTGATTCAGCCAATCTGCTTTTGCATGTTGATGCCTGTGACGGCGTATCCGAGCTGGTGATACAGGGATTGCGCTGCGGTATTTTGGCCGAACACATGGAGGCCGATACCGCTGACCCCCAGCCCCGCTGCTATCGGTTCGAGGGCCAGAAATGCCTGCCGCGCATAGCCGTTGCGACGATAGCGCTCCTTGATTTCGACATCATAAACATAGCCGGTGCGTATTCCGTGGCGCACGATGACTGCTAACCAGATGTAGCCGACAGTCACGTCGTCATCGGCGTTCCTGATCTCGTAAAGATAGTTGTCCGGAGTTGCCAATCCAAGCGGAAGCAGGGAGTTGAATTCAGTGCGAGATCGTTCAATGGCACCTTCGTCGGGCCAGCGTCCAGCAGCGATGTTTTCCTTCGCATATCCGGCAATGGACGACTCAAGATACTCACCGTAAGTTTCCTGACGCATTGGGAATAGGGTCGTCAAATTGATTTCCTCGAAAAAAAGCCGCGTCGGCAACTCGTCAGCACAAAACTTGGGCGTTCAGCCCATAGGTAAACAACTCATAACTACCATTCTATGGGCTTGTTTCGTAGAAAGGCCGTGAAACTGGCGGCTAGAATTGAATCACATCCGTTAAAGATCTGCCAAGCGAGTCGTCGACGGAGCCACCCTGTATTGATGAAAGAGGATTCCATGCGCCAACTTAACGGACACGATGCCCGCTTCCTGTATTCGGACACCACGCATACCAATTCGAACGTCACTTTGATTCAAATCTACGATCAATCGACGGCGCCCGGTGGCAAGGTTCGCTTTAAGGGCATCATGGATCACATAGCAAGCCGCCTTGACCGTTCGCCGATCTTTCGCAGCAAGCTGCTACGCGTGCCAATGGAACTGGATTATCCCTATTGGGTCGAGGACGAGAATTTCGATCTCGAATACCACGTCAGACACATCGCGCTGCCCAAGCCGGGTGATTGGCGTCAGTTCTGTATTCAAGCCTCCCGCATCCATGCACGGCCGCTCGATTTGAACCGGCCTCTGTGGGAAATTTACGTCATGGAAGGTCTCGACAGCTTCGTTGATCTTCCGCCGGGCAGTTTTGCGTTGCTGATCAAGATCCACCATGCGGCCGTTGATGTAGAACACAGCAGCGAAATCAGCATGCTGTTACACGACCTTTCTCCGGTTCCGCCAAAGCCGGAACCGCCAAAGCCGTGGTTTCCCGAGCCTGCACCGGGGATGCTGGGTTTGCTCGGCCGGGGCATTGCCAATTCAATTCGATCGCCGCTTCAACTCAGCGTACCGTTGACGCGGAGTCTGCTCAAGATGGCGCCGGTTGCAGTCAATTTCGTCAAGGATTTGCTCCTGAAGCCGGAGAAAATTACCACCACTCGTTTCAGTTCAGTGGTGTCGCCGTATCGCGTTTTTGATACGCGCCGTTTTCCGCTGGATGAGTTCAAGACGATCCGTCAGCTGGTCGCCGGTGCCACGGTCAATGATGTCGCGCTTGCCATCTGCGCCAGTAGCCTTCGACGTTATCTGGCGCTGAAGGATGCGTTGCCCGAGACCAGTTTGACTGCTGTCGCACCCGTGTACATCCGTGACGCGGACAAGTCTGCGAGTGCCCCGCCAACCGTATCGTGGTTACGCGTAGAGCTCGGTACCCAAATCGCTGACCCGGTGGCCCGGCTGGAGTACATTCGAAAGCAAACTTCATCATCAGATGTCATTGCCCGCGCGTTGCAGGCAGAAGAACTCACTGATATCACGCAACATGCGCCGGCATCAACACTGGCCTTGGCCAGCAAAATATTAAGTAAAGCGGCGACGTCGGTACGTCAGCGGATGCCGTTAGCCAACTGCATCATCACCAACGTACCCGGATCGTCGGTACCGCTTTACCTGAACGGGGCGCGTATGACGTACTTTTCGGCGATCATGCCGATTTCAGATGGAATGGGTCTAGTACTGGCGGTGACGAGTTACGATGGGCGTATCGTCATATCGCCTACCTCATGTCGCTATTTGATGCCGGACCCGGAAGTGTTCAGCCAATGCATTCGCGACAGTTATCAGGAATATCTGGCGCTGGTGCAGAAACTGCCCGTAAAGAAGCCCGCCAAGGCGACAGTCAGATCGGCAAGAGGGAGTGCGTCAGAGTCCGGTACGCGCAGCCGGACATCCCCGTTGGCGAAAAAGGCCGCCACTCGCCCTCGGGCTGCGCCAACCGGTCGGCGACTACCCACATCACCATCGGGTTGATGCCCATGCCAAGGTGGCTGGCAGGGACAC
>CAZAGR010000114.1:0-7983 GCA_964484585.1 uncultured Propionivibrio sp.
AGGGCTTTGGCACCCTGACCTACGTACAGGGCTTCCCGCGCATCCACTTCGAAAGGCACTCCGTCAATTACGATACGTGCGGCACCACCGATATTGATCAGCCCGAGTTCGCGGCGCTGCAAGAAGAAGTCGGTGCCCGTGTGTTTTCCCAGCTCAGCGGAGAATGTAACTCCAGCGGACACCGGCATGATGCCGCCGACGATGATGCGGTCGATCTGGCTGTAGGTTAGGCTGACGTTGTCAGCTACAAACAGGTCTTCAATCAGGAAGTGACGGCGCAGGCCTTCGGTGTCCAGAGTGCGGGCGTGGTCGCTGTGGATGGGTTGGCGGATTTGCATGGGGAGTTCCTCGATTGAGAAAAGGGAAGAGACATTGAAAGTGGAATTGATCGCGACATTGAACGGACGGCGAATTTAGCGTGTCGCAGGAGTTGAGCTAATCCGGCAACTTGACGGTAATGCTTTTGAGTGAAATGGGTTCTGTAACGGCCGACCCATTCGGAATCAGCTGCAAACCAACCACTTCAATCTGATTGCGCTTTTTGCCTTGACTTCTAAAGTCTTCGTCGGTCAATGTCAGCACCACATCCTGCCCTGCCTTGTCGCCAAAGGATGCCAACCTGCGTTCTGCCCCGCTCCAGCGGCCATATCCGGTCGCTCCTGCTTGAATAAACAAATAGACATTCAGCTTACCTTCATCAAAATATTGTTTTGGAATGTTCAATGCATATTGCACTTCAAATCGTTCGAAGTTGTGGATGCCCTTAAGCGCTTGGACGAGCGTCACCTTCCCGGAATGTCCGGCAGGTAGTTTCGCCGGTTCCCACTGCGGCGACAGATTCAAAGCTGTCTTGCTCTCATTCAGACTGCGACCGATATCTAAATCTTCGTCTGAAATACGGGCGAAGACCGCCTTGACTGCCTCTTGGTTGGTGTATGTAAACTTGTAGAGAGACTTTGGGTTTTTTATCGCAATTTCTGGTTCAGGTGGAATAACCTTATCGCTGTTAAAACGCAAACCTAGGTTGCGGATCTTTATCGGCGCTGACACCACTGAGCCCTTACGATGAAACAACAAATTGATTCGCTCGATGGCTCTTAGCTTGTCTGCCGGTTCGTTAAAGTCCGCGGCAGATACGCGTATTTTTTTATATTTTCCAGCACTGTCAGCAAAGTCTGACATAGTGAAGTTTCGACCATTGAATAGATAGTCCCCTTTGGCGCCGGCCTGCAAGGAAAAAACAAACTGCATTTTCCCTTCGTCAATATATTCCTTTGGCATGTTTATTTCGAACTCAACTTCGACTTGCGTACAGTCGCGGGCGGCCATTAGTTGGTAGACGTGCAGGCGACTCGTCTCCACGTTTGCAACACCCTTGACAGTGGAAGCCCGATCCTCTCTCGACCAGAGCGGTGCGATGATGAATGCCGAACCGTTCATCTCAGGGGTCAATTGCAGTTGATGGTTGCCCAGATGCACCGTGTCAACTGTCCACAGTTCTGGCTTGGTTAGGTCGACACTTACATCGAACCCTGAAAGCCCGACTCCGTTGCCGCCAGCATTGACCGTACCGCAATTGCCTGCACCAGCGAAGCAAAGGGTCATCAACACGACGAGTCGCACAGATCTAACAAAATGGCGTTGTTGCAAAGCATTGAGTAGCGTCGCCTGTGGTTGCATCTGAGAGCTCCAATTCGGCCGAGTGGGCATAAGGGTAAACGTTGGGGAAGGTGACAAGAAATTGGGATTACGAGGGTGAGTCGCGTTGGGCGATTTGCTAAGGAATGCCGTGGCCCCGTGCCGCGACCCATAGCGCGTACCAATCTTCGCGCTCCAACACTATGTTTGTTGCTTTGACAGCACTTTCAATCCGATCAATTTTGTTTGTTCCGATAATCGGAATTGGACGACTCGGATGACTCATAACCCACGCATACGCAAGCTGCTCTAGTGAGGCATTGCTGTATTTTGAAGACATAGCCGCTGCAAGTTGTGCGAGGCGGAGAGCCGACTCACTCGTTTTGTCAAACAGTTGACCTCCTGCCAACGGACTCCACGCCATGGGCTGGATTCGAAGTTGCTGACACTGGTCAAACGTCCCATCTGCAATCGGACTCATGTTCAAAAGGTGAAACTCCACCTGGTTCGTGACGAGTGAATGCTCCAGTCGGCTATTGAGGGCTTCGAATTGACTTGGACTGTAATTTGATACACCAGCCCGTCGAATTTTTCCTTCTCGCACCAATTGGTTTAGCCCATCGGCAGTGTCATCGATGCTGGTGAACCAATCCGGGCGATGGACGAGAAACAACTCTATCTGCTCGCTCCGAAGCAGTTTGAGAGATTCCGCGACACTCCGCTTGAGGCATGCGGCAGAAGCGTCGTAGAAGCCCACTTTTCGAAGCGGGTTCTGTGGGGTCGGAACATAAATTCCAGACTTCGTAATGATGCTAAGTTTGTTTCGTAACCCTGGCGATAGCGCCATCGCTTCACCGAGAGCGGCCTCAACACGGTAGAGGCCGTATATTTCCGCAGTATCAATCGTCTGGATTCCCAGGTCGACGCAGTAATTAAGTCTGCGATTGATATCTTGTAAAGATGGTGAATCGTCAAGCATTCTCCAAGTGCCGTAAGCCATTTGCGAAAGAACGGGCAAGGTAGAAGTGATATTGATTTGATCAGTCATAGGAATATCTTTCAGGCAATCGTTGTTTGCGCACTGTCATAGGCCAGTAGCGCTTCTAGCAGGTAGTAGTCACCAAAAATAAGGCTTGTATTTGTAAGTCGATGGCTTGCATCAGGGTGAAAGTTGCGCGCTTGATAGAGCAGGGAGCTAGCGTGTTCAGTTGAAGTGGAAAAGTAAGGCGCTTTCAACAGACCACTCAGCGCATCGACGGCGGCACGCCAATATCGGGTTTTATCGGTCGTGCCCTTGCTCAATCTGCTGAGGCGAAAGAATGCGCAAGAAGCAAGAGCTGCGGCGCTTGAGTCCTTAAACTCGAGACCAGTCAGATGACTATTGAAGTCAGATGGCGGTACATGGTCTGCAGGCAGATGCGCAAGATAATAGTCGGCGGCCGCAATAGATTGCTGAAGATAAATCTTGTTTCCAGTCACTTCATATAAGTAGGCATAACCATAGATGGCCCAAGTTTGTCCACGCGACCAGCAACTCATATCCGACAAACCTTGATGAGTGTACTTTAGCTTTACAGCCCCACTGACGGGATCGAGATCGACGACGTGACATGTACTCTGATCGTCTCTAAAAAATTCTTTAATGGATCGATCCGCATGATTGGTGGCGATTCGACGTAATTCGACAGGTCCACCATTGTCCGCTGCCCATACCAACAATTCGAGATTCATCATATTGTCGATGATTACGACATAGGTAGTTTGATCATCTATGTCACCCCAGGATCGTATCAGCCCGACAACCTCGCTGTACCGCTTCGCCAGCGAGCGGGCGGCCTGAAGAACAACCGATTTGTAGCCAGATTCACCCGTCAATCGATAGCCGTGCCCAAAGCTATCCATGATCATGAATCCCAAATCATGATTGGTTGTAGTGAACTGCTCATCGGTAAGACC
This sequence comes from uncultured Propionivibrio sp., assembly GCA_964484585.1. GTDB lineage: Bacteria > Pseudomonadota > Gammaproteobacteria > Burkholderiales > Rhodocyclaceae > JADKHX01. Next base: position 3,595 of record CAZAGR010000114.1, read on the forward strand.
TTGGGTCCAGATATCCGCGCGGCGGCGCCAGGTGTCCTGATCCGACCAATTTCGACGCTGCGCAAATTCATAGATGTACCAAAGTGCGCCAGGATAAAACCCGCTTACCCAGTCGGACGCTGGTACGGTGGACCACGTTGCACTCTTAGCTTCGTTTGGATAAGCAGTTTTATCGGGCTGCCAGTCATCGTAGGCTGCGAGTTTTTTGGCAATGCTTGCTACGACCGCATCGACGTCGATCGGCTGATTCAAATGCAATGCTTCGGGAGACTGAATATTCATGGTGACCCAATTAGCGGTATGTGGAAGTTTGTGTGTTACGCGTTACCTCGCCCTGAACTGACCCTAGAGCTTATTGCTGACTACCTCGAGAGCGCTTTGTCGATCGCGCTGGCGATTGACAGACCAACATAGTCCTGGGCACGAAAGAAACGTCCGCTCACGCCGTCGTCAAGGAGAGCTGGCACCAGTGCGCCAGGCAGCACGGTTGATGGATCGTTGGGCGCTTTCGGCCCACCCAACTCCGTGCGCAACCAACCGGGATCCAACAGGTTCATTTGCACACCTGTACCGGCCAACTTAGGCACAAAATCGCGGACGAGCTTATCGACGGCGGCCTTTGAAATCGAATATGCGGATAACTCGGGCTGTTCCTGAATGCCCGAGGTTAGACTAATAACTCGCCCCCATTTGCGTGCGATCATGAGCGGCACGAGGCGATGGCAGATCCGTGCCAAAGTTATGACATTCACTTCAAAACTTGTACGAAAATCTTCCGCCGGTATGTCAAAGTAACTCTCGCGAAAGGGAGTCATGATGGCCGCATTGTTGTAAACAATATCGACCTGTCCGGCTTGGGCGAGAGTGGATTCGAGCAAGTTGTCGACTTGCGTTTGATCTGAAAGTTCGCCCGATACAGTGACCACCCGTACACCTAACAGTCGCAATTTGTCAGCAATGCTTTCGGTGTGTTTCAGGTCGCGGCTGTGCAATATCAGATTCGATCCGAGCCGAGCGAGGCCCTCGCTGACATGCACGCCGACACCCCGGCTGGCGCCTGTGATTAGTGACCATTTACCTTTAAGCGATTCCATCAATAAGTTCCTTGAGAAAATATATTTGTCAATAAGAAAGCGTCACCGAAGAAGGTGAGCGAACAAAAAATGCGAACGGTGCGCTTACGTACTTCGTAGATGCGAAAAAACCGCTCGAATTGCTTGCGCTTCGTTGTGTGAAGTTACCGCCAATCCTGCGTATCCATCAGGAGAAATACTTTGGCGATGCTCGCTGTACGTTTTCCAGTGATTCCCATCTTGGCTACTCTGACTAATGAATAGATCCCCATTGCGGATCAGTTTCAACCAGACGTTGGGGAAGTGCACTGGAAAATCAGGCACGATTGGAAGAGGCTGTGGGGGATAGATGCCCGTACACGGACCGCCCTTCTTGGTGCGAGATTGAAACTCGAGGCCCCCGTTGTTTTTGTTGCGTGGCTCATTGTTAGTGAATGCCAAAATCATCACATGCTCTGAGTCTTCATCAAGAGAGGACCTGAACATGATTCCACCTTTGGAATATAGGTCAGCAATTTCGAGTGACTCAAGCTGAACGCTAATTTCAAAGTTGCCGCTCATCGGGAAATAGGCGAAATGGAATTCATCGCGCAGCCCCCAGATATCCGCGCCGCCGGCTACTATTTCAATAGTCGAATCTGAGTGCCTTGTAGTTCCGTGCCGGGCTGGAGAGCCAATGTCACGATTGATAAGGTTTAGAGCGTTCATATTGTGTTTATTGGTCATCTGAGCATCCAGGTCTGTTTTTGATAGGGGAAGTCGTCGAATTCTCGTACTCGTGGCTGCGAAGATCGCGTTGCATACTGCAGGTGCTAAAGGCGGCAATGCTGGCTCGCCCAATCCGGTCGGCGGGTTGTCGCTTTGAATGAAGTGAACCTCGATTTGGGCCGGCGCCGCATTAATGCGAAGCAGTGGAAAATCATGGAAATTCGACTGACTTACTCTGCCGTTTTCGATCGTCAGCTCCTGTAGCCAAGTCGAACTCAACCCATCAATGATGGACCCCTGAACCTGACTTTCGGCGCCGCTGTAGTTGATGATGGGCCCTACATCAACGGCCGCAACAATTCGATGTACCACCAGCGTGCCATCAAGGGAAACGTTAACCTCTGCGACCTCTGCTACATATCCTTGATGGCTAAAATGAAAGGCGATACCTTGGCCGAATCTGGGCGCCAACTTCTTACCCCAGTTCGCTTTCTCTGCCGCCAGTTTTAGAACGGCCTTCATTCGTGCAGTGTCGAAAGGTGGATCCCAACGCCCAGTCCCAGGAAAGACTCGATCCGCGCCGAGGAGACTGAGTCGGAACTCCAAGGGGTCTTTCTTTGCCTGGTGCGCCAACTCGTCGAGAAAGCTCTGGATTACGAACGAGAATCCGTTGGCGCTCGGCGCACGGTACCAACTGGTGGGTACATTGGTGCTGAGGATCGACTTCTCCAATCGATAGTTTGGTACAAAACGACTGGGAAATTCTCGTCCCCCTATGTCGGCTGCCATTCCCGGTTGTTTGGTGCTATTAAGGCCGACGGTCACAAAATGATTGCTCCAAGCGACTACGTCTCCTGCCTTATCGAGTCCTGCATTGAGGAAATGCCATCCGGCGGGTCGGTATTGCCCGTGTTGGGTGTCGCTTTCCCGAGTCCACGTCAATTTCACAGGGCGACCGATACGCTTCGCAATGGCCGCGGCCTCCGCTACAAAGTCATTCGTGAGACGACGTCCGAACGCTCCACCACAACGTGTAAATTGCAGTTCGATTTTGCTCTTGGGAATATTTAGTACGTTTGCGGCAAGGTCTCGCGCGCTCTCAGGGTTTTGGGTTGGCGCGATGATTTTCATCCCACCGTTCGCCAGCGGTATCGCCAAAGCATTCATCGGCTCCAATGGAGCATGGTGAAGAAACGGGTAGTGATACTCGGCTGTGATTGCAGTGAAAGCGGTGCTCAGGGCTGTCTCGGTGTTGCCGATGTTTTGAACTAGGGATCCCTTTTTCCTTCCTAAAAGGGTTGCCTGTTGCTCATAACTCGCAGAACTTTGATCCTTGGCGAGGCTGGGTGCCCAGACGACCTCTAATTCGCGTTGTGCGCTGAAGGTAGCCCACGTCGATTCACCCACGATTGCAACACCTGGGAGTAACCCATAGTAATCGGTGGTGCCATCCAGAATGAAGACGTCAACGATGCCGGGGAGCGCTTTTATGACATCCATGTTCGCCGATAGCGCCTTGGATCCACGAATAGGGCATTTGACATACACGGCATGTACCATTCCGGGAGTCGTTTGATCGATGCCGAAGCGGGCTTGGCCGGTAACGATTGCGTGATTGTCGACTCCGCTAACACGTTTGCCTAACAGACGGCTTTCAGCTTTGCGTCGCAAGACAATTTCTTCCGCCCGTGGAAATGGCAGGTTGGCAGCTTGCGTGGCAAGTTCGCCAAAAGCCATCGACCGACCGGAAGGAGGGTGCGAGACACGACTGTTTTCTGCGCTACATTCGTTCGCCGGCACCGCCCAATTGATAGCTGCTGCCTGGATCAGTAACGTACGTGCTAGGGCACCTGCTTCGCGCAGCGGCTGATAGCTGTCGAAGACAGACATGCTACCCCCGGCTTCCTGAGGACCTAGCTCAGCTTTTAGATCACCATATTCGATTTGTACCGCCGTGAAATCGGCACCGAGTTCTTCTGCCAAAATCATTGGAAGCGATGTCTTCACCCCTTGCCCAAGCTCCGGTATTTTTGCGACCAGCACTACAGTGCCGTCGGGCCGTATCTTTACGAATGGACTCGGGCTGAACAGTCCAGCAGGTAATGAACCTTGAGACCTTTTTCTGAAGGCTGACGAATCCGCGAATGCCAAGCTAACCACGAGTCCCCCGCCTACAAGCGCCGAAACCTTTAGAAAATGGCGACGGGATTGACTATGCAATTTACTCATACCTTTTTACCGATGTTCGTGGCGGCTTCCTTGATCGCGGCGCGAATTCGAACATACGTCCCGCATCGGCACAAAATTCCAACCATTGCTTCATCGATATCAGCGTCCGTCGGTGCGGGAGTTCGTTCCAATAATGCGGCCGCAGCCATAATTTGAGCGCCCTGACAATATCCACATTGCGGTACATCGTTGCTGCACCACGCACGTTGCAGTGCATGTGCACCTTTGGGATCGAGGCCCTCAATTGTCGTGATCGAATGGGCGCCAACATTGGATACGGAGATCGTGCAGGACTGCCTAGCAACACCATCCAAGTGAACGGTGCATGCGCCGCAAAGTCCCATTCCACAGCCGTACTTGGTTCCAAAGAGAGACAGTT
>CAZAGR010000115.1:0-7944 GCA_964484585.1 uncultured Propionivibrio sp.
CATTACGACGTCAGCGTTCCCGGCTATAGATTCGGTATGGTGCATGATATTGATAGCGGCTCCTACGTCATTGGTGGCCTCGACAATGAATTGAAATCCGTCGTCAAGTTCAACGTCAAAGGCAAGCTTGCCGACTTCCAACCCGATGCCCTGCGCCGGGCAGGTGGTACAAAATAGGTTCAGCAAATGGCGTCAGGAGATCGACCCTCGGTCGTGACGAGTTGTGGCGGGTTGTGACGGGTTGTGACATTGACTGATCCTTCGGTCTGATGCCTTCCTCCGGATATCTGGACAGTCCATGGCCATGCGAGGACGGCGGCCCCGAGCGACGGCAAGTGCCGCTTCACGGCGCACCGCTCGCCTTGCGCACCGGCGACACGCTTGGCTGTGTCACGCGCACTACATTGATGTCGACCATGACTATTCTGGGTGCGCCGGGCGAGGTCTATCTGCTGACTCATTCCGCGATTCGCGCAAAGCTCGGCCTGCCCACGAGCGCCTGTGTTGAACTGATCCACCCGCAGACTCTGAAGACAGTTAAACAGTCGCCACGCCTCGCCGGCGGCCCGATGTGGCCGGGTGGTATGGCGATCCATCGTAACGGTGATATTTATGTCGTTTATGGGCGCCATGCCCATCGGCTGAATCGGCAATGTGAACTGCTCGCCACCTTGATGCTACCGGTCAATCAGGCCTACAACTCATTTGTGATTCTCGACAATGGCCTTATCGTCACCAAAAATCTCTCTGAGACAACGCCCGCGCACTTGACCGTTATTGATCCGCAATCCATGACTCCGGCCTGCGCTGAGGTCGTGTGTCCCGAACCATCGATCGCACGTCTAAGTGCAACAGGCAATGCGGTCTATGTGGTTGGCGTGCGGTCAATTTTCCGTTACCGGTGGGATGACGCAGCGCGTGTTCTGGTGATCGATCCGGACTGGAGTTTCGATTACGTCGGCTCGAGTTCGCAGACCTATGGTTGGGACGTGGTGCTTGACGGCAGGCACGCATGGTTCATGGACAACGGCCGCCACAATTATTTCATCACGATGATCAGATCCGGCCTTAACCCGACGCCCAACCGGCTGATTCGTGTGTCGATGAACGACGCCAGCGATCACCACGAACTGAGCATCTGCGGCATAGCCGGCGGCAGTTGCACCAACCCGCCGCTTTATGATCTGGAGCGAAATATCGTCGTCGCCTACGACTCCGCGAACAGGCACTTGGGGGCATGGCGATTTGATCTCCCGACGCGAAAACTGGACCCTCTATGGCAAAAAAGTTCATTTGGCTGCGCGAGCCATATGATCCTTTATCCCGATAGTGGAGAGTTGGTCATCAACGACTATCGTCGCCATGGCGAGGAGGTCGTCGTTTTGAATATCGAATCCGGCGTCGAACTCGCGCGGGTGCGCAGTGGTGGCCTGAACCAAGGTGTCGTATTTCCAAGTGCCGGCTGGGGGCGCGATTTTTACTGGTCCTCGATGGGACGGCTGGCGCGTATCTTCGTACGATGAAGCGCGGCAACGGTGCAAAAAGTCGGCGCTGGCGTTACGGCGCGGGCAGATAACTGTCGGCAACCGTCGACTGAAATTAATGCCAACAGGCAAGAGAAACGGGGTATGAAGCTAGTTCGAGAGATCAGGGCGCCGATGAGTGCCGGCGTAGTGCGTGTCGCCGTCGCACCCGGGCAGAATATCGACTCAGGCCAGCTGTTGTTGTTGCTGGAAGCAATGAAAATGGAACATGAAGTACGCTCGGAGTGCAGTGCCAAAGTCATTGCCGTTAACGTCGAAACGGGCGATCGGGTGGACGAAGGCGAAGTGCTCATCAAACTGGAATTGCTACCGGTCGCGGAGAGTAGTCGAACCGTGTGCGTCTCGCCTGAGCAAGAACCCGCGAGCACCAACTCGCCACACTCGATCCGTCCAGACTTGCAGGAACTGGTCGACCGTCAGGCGAAAACCGCAGATGCGGCGAGACCCGGTGCCGTGGGAAAACGTCATGCTCTCGGACTGAGCACTGCGCGTGAAAACATCGCTGATCTTTGCGACCCGGAATCATTTATTGAATACGGCGCGCTGGCGATTGCCGCGCAACGCAGCCGACGCAGTCTCGACGATCTCGTGAAGAACACGCCGGCCGACGGCATGGTGACCGGCATTGGCGCCATCAATGGTGCGAGGTTCAGCACCGAACGTTCGCGGTGCGTGGTGATGGCCTATGACGCCACCGTGCTCGCCGGCACGCAAGGGATGCGCAATCATCAAAAAACTGACAGGATGCTGGGAATTGCCCTGCAGCAGAAGTTGCCAGTGGTGCTGTTTGCTGAAGGTGGCGGTGGCCGGCCCGGAGATACCGATTCAAATGTAGTGGCCGGCCTGCATGTAAGCACCTTCGCCGCTTACGCCCGCTTGAGCGGCCAGGTTCCGGTTATCGGCATAGCCGCAGGTCGTTGTTTCGCCGGCAACGCCGCGCTGTTGGGTTGCAGCGATGTGATCATCGCAACACGGGACAGCAATATCGGCATGGGCGGTCCGGCTATGGTTGAAGGTGGCGGGCTGGGTGTATTCGCACCAGAGCAGATTGGCCCGAGCGAGACCCAATCCGGCAATGGCGTTATCGACGTTTTGGTCGACGATGAGCGGCAGGCGGTGGTTACGGCAAAGCACTATCTGTCGTTCTTCCAGGGGCGATTGAATGACTGGCATGCGGCTGATCAGCTCTCGTTGCGCGATGCCTTGCCGGAAAACCGCGTGCGAAGTTATGACATGCGCGCTGTTATGGCCTTGGTGGCAGACACCGATAGCGGCTCGCTGCTGGAACTGCGGGCCGGCTTCGGCAAGGGAATTCTTACGGCCTTGGCGCGCATCGAGGGCAGGCCAATTGGCCTGCTGGCGAGCAATCCCGGGCACCTCGGCGGAGCCATCGACGCCGACGCGGCCGACAAGGCGGCGCGCTTCATGCAATTGTGCAACGCCCACGGCCTGCCCCTGGTGTCCTTGGTCGACACGCCCGGATTCATGGTGGGCCCGGAGATGGAAGCCCGTGGCCAGGTGCGCCATGTCAGCCGAATGTTTGTTGCAGCGGCCCATCTGCGCGTGCCGTTTTTTTCGGTCGTTTTGCGCAAAGCATATGGACTGGGCGCGATGGCGATGGCCGGCGGCGGCTTTCATTCGCCGGTGGCCACCCTATCGTGGCCGAGCGGTGAGTTCGGCGCAATGGGGCTGGAAGGCGCCGTGCGACTCGGATTCCGCAAAGAGCTCGAGGCCAAGGCTGAGGGCACGGAACGCGAGACTCTGTATCGACACCTTGTCGATACAGAGTACGAACGCGGCAAGGCGATTAATATGGCCACGTCGCTGGAGATTGATGCGGTCATCGATCCGGCAGAAACCAGAGCATGGCTGGCACGAGCTCTGGACTCGGCGATAGTAGCCAGACAAATGACCCATCCAGTTGATCCGTGGTGACTGGCCGGGTACTCAGAAGATTGAACAGGCAGAAAACAAGGGGAAGTAAGTATGGAAAAGACATGGCTGAAAAGTTATTCACCGGGCGTACCAGCTGAAATTGATCTGGCGACGATAGGGTCAATTGCCGAGTTTTTTAGCAGCGCGGTGCGCGATTTCGGCCCGCGCCAGGCTTTTGTCAGCGGCGCCACTGGCGTCGCCATTACTTACGATGAGCTCGATCGCCTATCGCGTGATGTGGCGGCGTACTTTCAATCGGTCGTCGGCCTGGCCAAGGGAGCACGAGTGGCATTGATGATGCCTAATGTGCTGCAGTACCCCGTGTGCCTCTTTGGCTTGCTGCGAGCGGGTTACGTGATTGCAAATGTCAATCCGATGTACACCCCGCGCGAACTTGAACATCAGCTGAAAGATTCCGGGGCCGAAGCAATCATCGTTCTGGAACAGTTTGCCCATACCGTGCAGGCGGTAATCGCCAAGACGCCGGTCAAGCATGTCGTCGTCACCGGCGCGGCCGACATGATGGGTGTCGTAAAGAGAATCATCGGCAATTTTATGATCCGCACGGTAAAGAAAATGGTGCCGCCGTTTTCCCTGCCCGGCAGCGTCAGCTTCCCTGCGATGATGGCACGCGGCGCAGCAGCGTCGTTCGCGCCGGTTGACCTCGGCCCACAGGATCTGGCGTTCTTGCAATACACCGGCGGCACGACCGGCGTTTCCAAGGGTGCGATGCTGACCCACATGAACGTGTTGGCAAACGTGAAGCAGGGTTTGGCCTGGACGGAGCCTTTCCTCGACAAGGGAGAGTCGCTGGTGACGGTCACTGCTATCCCGCTGTATCACATCTTTGCGCTCGGCATGACAATCAACTTCCTCGGTCTGGGTGGCACCAATGTACTGGTTGCCGATCCCCGCAATACCAAGGCCTTCGTTGCGGTACTGGCGAAATATCCCTTCGTTTCCCTGCCGGCGGTGAACACGCTGTTCAACGCGCTGATCAATGATCCGGATTTCGCAAAAATCGATTTCAGCAAATGCCGTTTTGCCGTCGGGGGTGGTACCGCAGTACAACGTCCCGTTGCCGACAAATGGCAGGTCATTACCAATTCGCCTTTGTGCGAAGGTTATGGTCTGACCGAGTGTTCGCCATCGGTGACACTCAACCCACTCGATTTGACCGAGTTCAGTGGCTCGATTGGCCTGCCACTGCCGTCGACCGAGGTGTCATTGCGTAACCCGGAAGGCAATGAAGTCGGTCCGGGGGAATCAGGCGAACTCTGTGTCCGTGGCCCCCAGGTCATGAAAGGCTACTGGAACCGGCCAAAAGAGACGGCGGACGTAATGACGGCCGACGGTTATCTGCGCACCGGTGACATCGCCACAATAGATGAGCGAGGTTTCCTGCGCATCGTCGACCGTTTGAAAGACATGATTTTGGTCTCCGGCTTCAACGTCTTCCCAAACGAAATCGAAGAAGTGATCATGATGCATCCGGGCGTTTTCGAGGTGGCCGTGGTAGGCAAGCCGGACCCAAAAACAGGTGAAGCAGTAAAAGTATTCGCCGTAAAAAAAGATCCCGCGCTGACGGCCGAAGCGTTGATCGAGCATTGCCGCAAGGAACTAACTGCGTACAAAGTGCCGCGTCAGGTTGAATTTGTGGATGAACTGCCGAAGAGCAATGTGGGGAAAATCCTGCGTCGCGAACTGCGCGACCGGGCATAGGCCAGGGGGAATCACGAGGGTTTGCAGTACGCCCATTGGGTGATTTCCTGCGTCTCCAACCGACCTTGTTTTCCATCGTACTCCCCGCGTTCCCGGTGGTTGAAGTGAGCAACGGTGATCGCCGTGTCGCCGTGGTGGGCTGCTTTTTCAGGTTCAACGCGATCTTAAAGCATCTTGCGAAAGCTGAACCATTGACACGCACATAACAGTACACTAGTGTACGGTTGTATAAGCAATACATTTCTGCGCCGGTAGAAACGCCGTCTCGCCATCGCCGACTTTTTTCTGATCATTGAGGAGATTCATCATGACTGATCTCGTGGTTCGTCGATTACTGGTCGATCTTGAAACCCCGTTTCCCGCACGCTGGAATGGTGGAGATGCATTCCGTTCGGCTTTGTTTAATGCACTGTCAATGAGCTTTCCCGTGGGAGAGCAATATTTCATGGACTCGGTTCGTGCGGGAGTCAAAGTCTTGCCCGAGGCCGAGCAACTGCGGTTATCGCGCGAGGTAGACGGTTTCGTCGGGCAGGAAGCGACTCACCGGCGTCTTCATGGGCTGTTCAATACCCAGTTGGATAAACTCGGCTACAAAAATGTGGTTGCTCAGCGTGCCGCCGCGCGCATGAAAGCCAACGCGCATCGCCCGTTACACCTGCATGTGGCCAGCACTGCAGCCGTTGAACATTTCACAGCAATTTTCGCCAACTGGGTGTTCCGCCATCCCGAAATTTTTGCGGGCGCCGAGCCGCGCTTGCAGACCTTTTGGTTCTGGCACGCAGCTGAGGAGTCGGAACATCGCAGCACCGCGTTTGATATTTATACGGCGTTGGGCGGCAACCATGAGGCGCGCGTTGCAATTTTCCGTTATGTCACGTTTACCTTTCTGACCGACATCTTTCGTCAAACCGTGCGCAACCTTTGGCACGATGGTTCGTTGTTCCAGTGGTCAACATGGCGCAGCGCCGCACACACGTTGTTCGCGCCGGATGGCCTGATTCGCAGTAACCGCCAGGCTTGGCGTGACTATATGGCCGTTGATTTTCATCCCAGTAGGCAATCCGCGCCGCTGGCCACGCAGTGGCTGCAGACCAACACAGCGAAATTTGCTGTCGTTGGCGCCTGAGCAGAGCTGTGTATCGCCGCAGTGCTGACGCTTAAGGGTGCTCCCGCGTCACCATACACACGCAAGATGCTTGCCATCTTGCGCTACCGCCGCATTGCCTATCGACTTCTGTACGGCGGCGCTGCCGACACCGCCGGATTGCCAAAACCTGCGGTCGACCTGCTACCGACTTTTTATCTGCCCGGGGCCGACGGCGAACTCGAGGCAGTAACCGATTCGACGCCATTGATACGCAGGTTCGAGCGTGATTTCTGCGGCAGAAACGTGCTGCCTCCAAATCCCGTCATGCGCTTCATTGATGCCGTCATCGAGGACTACGCCGACGAATGGTTGACCAAAGCGATGTTTCATTACCGCTGGCATTACGCTGCAGACATTGAAAAGGCCGGCAACATCCTTCCGCTGCAATTCGCCGGGATTTGCACGCCGGAGCCAAAATTGCAGGGTGCCAAGGCACACTTTTCGCAGCGTCAGATCGGGCGACTGACGGTGGTTGGCTCAAATCCGACCACGGCACCGCTGATCGAGGCGGCTTATGCGCGTTTGCTCGACGTAATGGATGCGCATTTGCGGTGTCATCCATTCCTGATGGGCGCTCGTCCCGGCGCCTCGGACTTTGCGGTCTATGGTCAGCTAACCCAATTGGCGCTGTTCGATCCGACGTCGATGATTGTGACTCTGGCCCGTTCGCCGCGAGTTTATGCGTGGACCGGCTTACTGGATGACCTGTCCGGCCTCGAGCCGAGCGAACAGGATTGGACTACACCAGACAGGATTCCCGCCACATTGGCCGCCCTGCTCAGCGAAGTGGGCCGCACCTATGTACCGCTGTTGCTTGCCAATGCGAGGGCCCTGTTGGCGGGTGACAAACACATTGATACGGTCATCGATGGCCAACGCTGTGAGTTGCAGACGGTGACGTACCAGGGTAAATGTTTGCGTTGGTTACGTGAAGAATTCGCGTCGCTTGGCTCAAACGATCAGGAAGTCGCTACCGAACTCCTGCAGCGCACCGGTTGCGCTTCCCTGATTTTTGAACCGCTGGCATTTGGATGAAACCCATCAGTGGAAAAAGTCGGCGCTGGCGTGACGGCGTGGGGTGCGCGGCAATAATGCGAAGATGCCTGTGATACCCCAGCTGTCCGGGACAGTCATCTTGACGATCGTTCTCGTTTTGAGCTATCTGGCGTTTCTGCGCTGGTATGGCGGACGTGGCGAGCCAATGACCACGGCAGAGGTGGAGCGGCGCCTGGCTGAAATTGCGCTATTGGCCGGCGCCAAGACGCAAAGCGTCGATCAGGCGCCGGGTGAATTCCTGGACGAACTGAAACAGTTAGTCGCCAATGATGACGGCAAAGAATTCTTCATGATGAACCTGATGAAATTCCGCAGCAAAGCAATGTATCCGCCCGGATTGAATTTCAGTGACGATGCTCTGGCTGCCGATGCGAGGTATAGCAGAGCATTGGTACCCTATCTGCTCAAGCATGGCGGCGTACCCCTGTTCGTTGGCTCGCCACAGGGGCGTTTCATCGATATGGAAGGCGACACGTCGTGGGATCGCATCGCGATGGTTCGCTATCGATCGCGGCGTGATCTGCTGAAGATGGCCGCTGA
>CAZAGR010000116.1:0-7917 GCA_964484585.1 uncultured Propionivibrio sp.
TGTAACGGCGTCGCAGCACAGACATAGAGCAGATCGTTCATGGCGCCGATCGCCGCCCTGCTGCACGATGTGATGGAAGACACCGCCATCACCAAGGAACAGATCGCCGAAACCTTCGGCAAGGTCGCTGCTGAACTGGTCGATGGCGTATCCAAGCTGGACCGCATCGAGCATCAGTCCTATGAAGAAGCACAGGCGGAGAACTTCCGCAAAATGCTGCTCGCCATGACGCGCGACGTGCGCGTGATGCTGATCAAACTGGCTGACCGATTGCACAACATGCAAACACTGGACGCCATGCGGCCGGAAAAGCGTCGACGCATCGCCCACGAAACCCTGGACATTTATGCTCCGATCGCTAACCGCCTGGGGCTCAATAGCCTCTACCGCGAACTCGAGGAACTCTCGTTTCGTCATGCCTATCCCTTGCGCTATCGCGTGCTGGCCAAAGCAGTCAAGCAGGCGCGTGGCAACCGTCGCGAAGTTGTCGGCAAGATTCTCGAGACGATACGTGCCGCGCTGCCAGCAGCAGGAATCGAGGCAGAGGTCATTGGCCGCGAAAAGCATGTTTTTGGCATCTACTGCAAGATGCGCGAGAAACATCTGAGCTTTTCGCAGGTACTGGATATTTACGGCTTTCGCGTCGTGGTGAAAGATCGATCGAGTTGTTATCTGGTGCTCGGCGCGCTGCATGGCCTGTTTCAGCCCGTGCCCGGCAAGTTCAAAGACTACATTGCGATCCCCAAGGTCAATGGCTACCAGTCGCTGCACACCATGCTGATCGGCCCGTTTGGTACGCCAGTCGAAGTACAGATTCGCACGGCAGGCATGAACCATGTCGCCGAATCGGGTGTCGCTTCGCACTGGCTGTACAAGGACGAGCAAACCCTGACTCAACTGCAAAAAAGCACGCATCAATGGCTGCAATCACTGATCGAACTTCAATCTTCGTCGAGCGACAATTCCGAGTTTCTCGAACACGTAAAAATTGATCTGTTTCCCGGCGAGGTCTATGTCTTCACCCCGCGCGGAAAAATTCTTGCGCTGCCGCGTGGCGCCACTTCGGTCGACTTCGCCTATGCTGTACACACCGATATCGGCAACCGCTGCGTCGCCTGCCAGGTCAACTTCGAGGGCGTGCCGCTGCGTACTGAATTGCGCAACGGTGACCGGATCGAAATTATCACCGCCTCCCATGCTCATCCCAATCCGGCCTGGCTCAGTTACGTCAAGACCGGCAAAGCCCGCGCCCAAATCAGGCATTTCATGAAGTCGCGCCAGAACGACGAATCTATGGCCATTGGCGAACGCCTTCTGGTGCGCGCACTCGCCGATCTGGGGCACACGCCGGAACAAATTGACCCCAATGCCTGGAGTCGCTTCATCCATGATTCGGGCTTACGCGACAAGCGGGAAATCTACGCCGACATCGGGCTCGGCCTGCGTCTCGCGCCGGTCGTCGCACGACGCCTGCTGGCGCGTGACGGTCATCTGCATCACGAAGCCAAGCACGCCGGCTCCGTCGGTATTCGTGGCACCGAGGGCGCCGCCGTCACACTCGCTACCTGTTGCCGCCCGATCCCCGGCGATCCGATTGTCGGCCTGATACGAAAAGGGCAGGGCCTGATTGTGCACACGCACGGCTGTCCCGCGATCGCCAAACTCCATGGCTCGAAGACCGAATGGGTTGACGTCAACTGGGAGTCCGGAGTTACCGGCCAGTTCGAAACATTTATTCATGTTCTCACTCACGAGGGCCGTGGCGTGCTGGCCAAACTGGCCGCCAAGATCACGGAGGCCGAATCCAACATCGTCAACGTCAAGATGAATGTCGATGGCACCCCGACGACCTCGCTCTACTTCACCTTGCATGTCACCGGCCGGCAGCAACTCGCGCGTATCCTTCGCGGATTGCGCGGGCTGCCCGAGGTTATCCGCATCCACCGGCAAGCGGAATCAAACCACCCACATTTCTAACAAGGAGCGCCAGATGGCCAATTACGAATCCGAGCACACAATATTCATGCGCGAATGGTTGGAAAAACATCCGCAGGAAGTCGACGAACAAAAAAAAGGCCGAGCCCTTTGGTGGGACAAAGCGCCCCGCCCTCTTGATACCCAGAAACACGAGGCAGAAGCTGCAGTACCCAGCAAAGCCTATTACTACGACGCCAACTAGCTCCCAAGACCGTCCCGCCAGCACCGACTTTTTGGCGGCCGAGTGTTGACCTTGAAACTCGCTTTAAAGCTTCCGTGAGCGACATCCGCACAGAAGTTGCAACCCTGGCGGAGCTGAGTCTTGTTGCCTCGCTCTTTGATGCCTATCGTCAGTTCTATCAACAACCCCCGGACCTACCGTTGGCCACCTCCTTCATTCGTAGCCGCATGGAGAACGCGGAGTCTGTGATTCTGCTTGCCTACAATGAGCACCATCAGGCGATTGGCTTCTGCCAACTCTACCCAAGCTTTTGTTCCGTTGAAGCGGCGTCTACCTATACCCTGTACGACGTCTTTGTGGTACCGGAATCAAGACGATCAGGCGCAGGCAAGGCACTCCTTCTCGCAGCCGAACAACTTGCGGCGGCAGCCGGCATGGCAAGAATGGATCTCAGCACCGCGAAAGACAATTACCCGGCGCAATCTGTCTACGAAACACTGGGTTGGGTTCGGGATGATGCTTTTCATACCTATAGCAGGCGCATCAAGATCTAAATATATGGTTCGATCGTGTTCAGAGGAAATATTGGCCACCACACTTCTTGGCACAGCGCCCACCTGAAAATTTATGCATATCGCCAACATCCCTTTCGGCACGACAGACTGGTCAACCATCGAGCGAACCGACCATCGAGGCGACCACGGTCTCGCTTATTGGCAAACAAGGACCTTTGGCAACCTTCGCGTCCGCATGGTCGAGTACACGCCGGGCTATCTCGCTGATCATTGGTGCGTAAAGGGCCACATACTGCTGTGCATCGAAGGCGAACTCCACACCGAACTCAAAGATGGCCGCAAATTCATACTCACGCCAGGCATGAGCTACCAGGTTGCAGACGGCGCAGAGCCCCATCGTTCATCAACGACGGTCGGTGCGAAGCTATTCATTGTTGATTGACCACCAGCGTCGCCACTCACAACATCATGGCCGCCTACACTGCCGAAATAATATGGTCTCGCTCAAACCAGAATTTCACCAACAATCGCTATAGCCGCAAGCATGTTCTCCGTTTTGATAGTGGTATCGAGGTCGCCGGTTCGTCGTCTCCTCACGTTGTCCCGTTACCCTACTCGTCAATGGAGGCCATCGACCCTGAAGAAATGTTCGTGGCATCTCTTTCCAGTTGTCACATGCTTTGGTTTCTTTCCATCGCCGCAAAACATGGCTACATCGTTGACGACTACCATGACACGGCAGAAGGCGTGATATCCAAAAGTACAGAAGGCAGACTGATGATGACTGTCGTCACACTGCGCCCCTGGGTGAGATTTTCGGGGGAAAAGACACCGTCCACCTCTGATCTTGATGAACTCCATCATCAGGCGCATAGCGAATGCTTCATCGCAAACTCGGTCAAAACAGAGATCCGATGCGAGCCAAGACAAACGCCAGTTCCAGCGCCTGCGGAACAGCCGACTTTATCTCGGTGATATCAATCCCGACGCCATCGTCGGGTTCGCACGTGACGGGGATCGGCCGACTTCAATCTATCGTTGATGTCGGCCAATGCAAACGTGATTGTAGGTAGACGCCAAGTCTGTGCGGCCACCGCGCCGGATGGAGCGGCGAGGCCGAATGCAACTGATGCATGTTAATTCCGCTCAAGCGCTTAGGTTGCGGGCCGTAGCCGACGACTCCGGAAAAATCAAAACTTGGATTCGCAATTACCAAATAACTCTAAGATTTTTCTGCTTTTTTGCGCAATTCGGCGAGACGCCGGCGCCATTCCTCTAGATGTTCGTCTTCCAGCGCTAACTGCATCGCTACGGCTTCTAGCGGATTCAGCTTGTCATCGTCCACGCGGCGCATCAGCTTGCCACGCATCCGCGCCAGCAAGCGCTCGGCATCTTCCTTTGACAAGGCTCTGGCCTTTTCAAGGTATTCCTCTGTCGGCGATTTGATTTTCATCGTGTGAGTCCTCCGTAAGTCCGCCGTGGGGTTCATCGGCAACTGATCGCGTATCGTATCAGTGTTTGTCGTCTCGATTGTTACATCGGTTATACGTTTACTCTGGGCCTTCAATCGCAAATATTTCCCGCGCACGCTGGCCCAAAGGCAATGACAT
This sequence comes from uncultured Propionivibrio sp., assembly GCA_964484585.1. GTDB lineage: Bacteria > Pseudomonadota > Gammaproteobacteria > Burkholderiales > Rhodocyclaceae > JADKHX01. Next base: position 4,284 of record CAZAGR010000116.1, read on the forward strand.
TGCTGATCAAGTGAAATTTATGCGCAACATTTCCGCAATGAAGACGTAACCATAACGTCCCACACTGCCGCCACTCAATCAGACAAATGGAGTTTGCCATGGAGAGTGCCATGAAGAATGCTTTGGCGGAAAGCAGTTCGGTCAGCATCCGCATAGGAAATTACAGCGTTCGCCTGACAAACCGAGAGGAGGAGGTCCTCGAAGCTCAGCGCCTGCGCTACAAGGTATTCGTTGAAGAGTTTGGCGCACGCTTGTCATCGACTTTACAAGACCACGATGTCGATCAGTTCGACAAATTTTGTGAGCACCTGATTGTTCGTGACGAGGAAAGCGGGCGCGTCGTCGGAACCTACCGCATACTGTCACCACGTGCCGCACGCGAGGTTGGCAGTTACTATTCGGAAACCGAGTTCAATCTAACCCGCCTGGACCACCTTCGCAATCAGATGGTCGAAGTTGGACGCTCATGTATTCATGTCAACTACCGAAGTGGCACCGTAATTGCCCTTTTGTGGTCGGGATTATCCAGTTACATGATCAGTCATGGATACGAATATCTGATTGGCTGCGCCTCAATCAGCATGGCAGATGGCGGTCATAACGCGGCCAATATTTTCTCGCAACTGGACCCCGCAGTGATGGCGCCGAAAGAGTACAACGTATTTCCAAAGCACCGCCTGCCCTACGAACATCTCGCCAATGGCCAAGCTGCTGTTGTGCCGCCACTCATCAAAGGCTACCTGAGGGCTGGCGCGTGGATCTGCGGTGAACCGGCCTGGGATCCTGATTTCAATAGCGCAGACTTGCCAATTTTGCTGCCATTGTCACGCATCAATCGTCGCTACTCCAGGCACTTCGTCAAAGGAGCGGTTGCTTGACGCGCAAAGTCCGTTCAATCTTCATATCGGATGTGCACTTGGGCACTCGTGCGTGTCAGGCAAACCGCTTACTCGAATTTTTGCGTGCCCACGAATGCGATTATCTTTACCTTGTGGGTGACATTGTCGACTTGTGGGCAATGAACCGCAGTATTCACTGGAACGCAGAACAGAATACTGTCGTGCAAAAAATTCTCCGTCGCGCGCGTCAGGGCCAACATGTCATGCTGATACCTGGCAACCACGATGAAGCATTGCGCGAATACGAAGGGGTATCTTTCGGCGAAATCCTGATAAAAAATGAACACGTTCATGTAACGGCGAACGGCCGGCGTTTTCTTGTGACGCATGGCGATGCCTATGACCAGGTGACGCGCTACCACCGCTGGTTGGCGCTTGCAGGTGATGTCGGATACAACGTTTTGGTGAGCGCCAATGTTTGGATCGGCGGCGTGCGCCGTTTGTTGCGTCGTCCTGGATATTGGTCGCTGGCCGGATATGCAAAAAATCGTGTCAAAACAGCTGTATCTTTTATTTTCGATTTTGAAGACTCGGTGGCCCATGCTGCACGTAAACGCAAACTCGACGGCGTAATCTGTGGTCACATTCACAGTGCGGCGATTAAGCAAGTCCAAGAAATCACTTACATCAACTGCGGTGATTGGGTAGATAGCTGTACCGCCATCATAGAAACCGAGGATGGCCATTTCGAGCTTTTTGGTGCTCTATCGACGGTGATGCCAAAGGTTCTATCTGCGCCAGTCTCCGTCATACGTGACCCGGTGAGAGTTTGACTTGCAGGGTATTCAAGGCATGAATCGCTAGCGAGAGTCAATGCCGTACCACCGTTGGAGGGCATTGCACTCGGCGCTCTTTCGTTCATCGCCCACGGGCAACCAGAGTGCGTGGCCACTTGCCGCGCGGGTCAAAAAATCCAGCAAACCAGCGTGGCGACGAACCACCCGTTGCTGACGATGGGTCACCATTGGATTAAACAGGCCGTCTAGCGAAAGCATCTGGCCCATATTTTTCTTGATCCAGCGCCAAGAACCCATTTCCAGCGTCAGCGGAAGAAAAATGTTGGCGGGTCTGCTCAGGGAGCGCATGTATAAGAAATCCCACAGGTCACCATGCGTCAGATACTGTTTACTTTGTGGCTCGATGACATAACGATGATGCATGTGTCCCTGATCCAGTATTTCACCCAGGGCGTAAATTTCAGCAAGATGCGCGATGGGTTGCGCAGTATGCGCATAGGGAAACCATATACGGTCTGCGATGCCAAACCCCGAGTGGCAATCGAGCGCCATACTGAATCGACGACCAAGGAGCTCTCTTTGGACAAAATCACACAAAGCTGTGGCTTCGGTCTCCATCGGATCACCCGCCGTTCCGCGGTACCAAGGAAAGCGTGTACTGAAACGCTGTCCGCCAAGCAGTCTGGGTACCTTTTCTCTCGCTTCTACGGGCGAGTTGCGCATCAGATCGACACCGTTCGGATTAGCGCGCGTGCCCTTCAAGAAACCGCCCGGATTGACCATCGGTATGAAAATCAGGCGGACACTCTCCAATTGCTTATGCAGAATGCCATCCCATCGCAAACGGGCGATCAAACTTTGCAGATAGCCCAGCACGACTTGCGTACCGATGCGCTCCAACCCGTGCACACCGCCGAAAAAACCGACTGCCGGAACGTCGGTTGAGGGGTTGCCAATGGACAGGGCATTCACCGGGAGATGATGATCATCGACCTCAATCTCGCACAATGTCTGCACGTCCACTAAAGTGCCAGCGGACGCGATGAGATGCTCCAGTTCGAAGAATTCCGTGTGTTTTTCCCGCATTTGGAAGCCATGAGTCAACGCTTAACTCAAGGATAACGCAGCGTTCGCCATTTTGACTAGCCATAATTGCTCAGCATGCACGCACGAGCTGTAATTGTAATATTTGGCTGTTGAATACTTGCTAGACTTGTGCTCCTTTGGTTGATCCGCACGGCTTCCCTGATGCCCCAGTCAGTTACCCTCCATCTGGCTCTGCTCGACGACGATCAGGTTCGTCTACGTCGCCATCCGGCGCTCAAACTCGCCAGCCACCTGCATCGGGTGCAAGAGGTCTGGATCTTCTACGACACGACGCGCTTCCAGCTGCAGCAAAATGGAATCCGCCTCTGTTTGATGCGCCGCGGTGACGGGTGGGTGCAGCGCGTCTCAGTTCGCACGTCGGAGAAATCGGGTCTGGCGTCATTCCCTTTCTGGGAGTCACCGTACCTGAATCATTTTGAGTTCAACGCGGTTGAGGCTACGGTCAGTCGCGACAAGTTGCAACAATCAAAATGGGTTAAGAATCTCAAGGCAATTTCTGAAAGCAATTTCCGTCGTAGTTCGTGGGTACTTGATCGTCCTAATGACACGCGGATTGCTATCAATTTGGATCGTGGCTGGATCGCGGCCGCTGGACGACGCATTCCCATTTCCGAACTGGTGCTGGAACTCGAGCGGGGGGATGTTAAAGAGCTCTATGCGGTGGCAATGGAACTTGCAACACGAGTAACTCTCTATCCAGAACAGTCCTCCAAGGCGGTTCGCGGATACTACTTGCACCTTGGTCAGAAATTGGAACCCGTCAAGGCGGGCCGGCTAAATCTTGACGCCCGCATGACCCCTTTGGCTGCGTTCAGGGCAATTGCTTTGGATTGTCTAGCCCACTTGCATTCCAACCACCACGGGGCGGTAACCAGGGAAGATCCTGAATAC
>CAZAGR010000117.1:0-7916 GCA_964484585.1 uncultured Propionivibrio sp.
CCGGCCGGTGGCGGGGCGCCGTAGGTCGTTGTGGCGTAGGTGGTGATCCCTGCAGGTGAGTAGCAGGCCGAACTAGCCTCCAGCGTGGTGGTCACAGTCGACGGAGCCGTCGCATTTTGCACGCAATCAAACGCCGCGTAGTTGGTGGCGCCAATCACAAACGGTGCCAAACCGCGCGCTGCATAAGTGGTCGCCGCAGCGGTTTCACAGGCCGCCTTGGACGCGTAGGTGCCAGTGCCGAGCAGTTCTCGTCCGAGCTCTGAGCTCGAGGTCAGAATCGGTAGCGGTATATTGGTTGGATCACAGTTCCTCGGCGAGGCCGCGAGCGCGGTCTTGTTGGACGCGCTGTCGTCAGCCGGACCACTGCTGTTGGGATTGCCGATAAACACCATGAAAATGCGACCGCAACCATTTGATGCACTGATCGGGCTCTTGAACTGGGTCCACTCCGTGGTGTAGCCGCCGGAGTTCGCATTGGGGTTGGGTTTGCCCAGCGCAATATCGTGGACAGCGGCACCCGACAAGTAACTATAGACGTCGGAAAGTTGCCAACCGTATTCGGTGTTCGAATTGCGCTTCTCGGAAACGGCATTGACGCCGTTATAAATCAAGTCCAGCTGGGCAGAAAATTCGGTTACTTTGGCGGCATCGCTCATCGAGGCAATCGGATACCGCACGAAGCCGCCGCTATTGTTGGCGGTACCTTCGGTGACGAACTCGATCAGCCCCATATTGATGCCGCCACTGACCGCCGTATCCTGGATCAAATCACGTATGGCCCGCGCTTCGGACTGCCCTTGCTGCAAGCCGCCCGGCCATTGCTGGCTCTGGCGCGCCCAGTTGGAGGTGTTGTCGAGTACAAACAGGATGCTGGGGTCGGAGGCCGTGCTCGCTCCACCGGTGAAAATGTCGATATCTTCGGCGATAACGGGTATCGGTGACCAAGCAAGGGATAAACTCAGTACGCCGGCCAGCAATCTTGATGGTGTTTTCACGATTTTCTCCTCAATCACATACCGCGTTGACTTTCGTCGACGCTACACGCTGCCCGACGCCTTGCGTTACCGTTACGTTGTTCTGCTGAAAAGCGTCATTGGCCGTCGCGCTGACATCCCAGGTCACTTCCGAACACAAGGAATCCCCGGCCGCGGCGCCTTCGACGCCCAGCGACGCCTGATCGACGCTCTTTGAACAGCCCAGATCGTCGGCAACGGCAAAATTCAGCGATGCCTGCTTGATCGGCAGGCGCTTGATGCAAACCGGCGTGTTCACCACCACGCGATAGTCACAGGCCGTCGCGCTGACTATGCCTATCGGTATTTGATTGGCGGCGAGAGCAACGCCGTTGCATGTATAGGTGGTGTTAAATAGATTGGCATTATTGGCAAGCGCAATCTCCTGATTATTGATGAGTTGATCGATCACCTGCTCGGCTGACCGGATGGCTTCACCACGCGTCTGCTGATTGTTGACCAGGGCAAAGTTCGAGGTGCCGAACTTCAAGGCCGCTACTGCCATCAGCGTCAGCAAAATCAGCATCATCATGCCGATCAACAGCACGACGCCTTTTTGTTTGTGCATGGGTCGCATCTCAGCCTCCGCGCAAGCCAACCGGATTGCGAATGCCCACCTGGCCGCTGAAGGCGTGACGTCGGACATGCGTGTTGCCGAGTTCCGTGCAGGTGCTGCTGGGGCCGGCGGTCAGCGCACGGGAAGCGCAGTACTCATTGCCGCCCAGCACATAGACTTTTCGGTCCGTGTGTTCTGCCGTCTCGGAACTGTTGCGTGACAACAGGTGGACTTTGACTGCCACCATTTGTCGCCAGTCGGCGACGGAAGACGGGGCCGCGACATAACTCTCCGGCGTTGTGTCGCCGCCGGTATCCTGGCCATATTCGATTTGCATTTGCTCGATTCCCGAAGCGATGGTGTTATAGGTCCACGTTGTTCCGCGCAGTTCAGCCATCTTCAGCGTTGGCAGACGATCGCCAGCGCGGTCGCTGTTGGCGATGAAATAGATGCGCATGAGATAACGTCGTTTCGCCGCAAAAATTGGTGGACAGCCGGGCGAAACGCAGGTTTCAGGCGGCACCGGCGAACGGCTGGGGTTGGCGCAATCGCGCGCATGCATGGTCAGGTCGCCCACGGTGTTGCTGACCACATACCAATCGCCGGGCGTCGTTGACGTCAGCTCCTGACCTAGCGCTACAGTACCGCTGCTTCCATCTTGCTTGTCCGCCGGCGGTGTGCATTGGGACGCTTGAAAATACGGCCCGGTGTCGCAGGCACCTTCGCCGTCCACACAGGTGCTGGCGCGCCGAACGACAATAATATCACTGCCTAACTTGACGCCCATGTTGGTGCCGCCAAGCGCCGAGTCATTGAGGCAACTCGGCGCCGAGGATACGTTATCAACACCTTGAACAAATACAGGTGCCGCCAATTTCAAGGCGTCAGGGTCGGTACTGCAGATGGTCGGCATGGCTGGATCCGCCAGTCCTGTGTATTCCAATCCATCCCAAAACCCGGCATGGCGGAGATCCTGTGTCAGCCAATCCATGGCGAGACGGCCATTGGCGATCTGTTCGCCATTGCGGTCGATTTCCTGCTTGACTTTGGTCGTCGTCACGAAGATCGATGCGAGGGCGGCGGAAATAATGGTGCCAATCGCCATCGCCACCATCAGTTCTACGATCGACATGCCACGCTGATTCAAATACATGCCGGAACTCCTACGATAACTTCCCCTACCGCCATGTCTCGGGTCGACACCCGCGTGCTGATGGCCCGTCGAAAGGCGTCTGTGGTCGTGTAGAGCGGGCTGCCGCCGGCGGTTCCGCATGTCGCGGCGGGAACGATGGTCGGAGACCGACCCTGCCAGACGATGTCAATCTGAACACCTGATTGGCAGCGGCTAAGGACCGATGGTGCGGTAAAGCTGGTAATGCAGGCGATTGCCCGGTTCATGCCGCCGACGCCGGCACCGTTATTTTTTTCGGCCGAGCCTTTGAGCAGGTTGCCAAGCTCGCAGATGTCGCGAGCGGTGTCGGTCATCGAGGTGCAACTGACAAGCGCACTGGTTCCGCCAAGTGGTGCCGCTGCGGTAGCCGCTGCGGTATAGGCGGCGGCCGATTCGGTATTCGCGCTGATCCGCTCGGCGATATCGTTCAGGATTACGACCGCCTGCGCGCGCTGGTACGATTCGAACTCCATGACGTAGATGCGTGATTGCAGTGCGGCAACACCCAGCAGGCCGAAGGCAAGGATCACAATGGTGATTAGCACCTCCAGCAGCGCGGAACCGCGGTTGAAGTAAGGAAGGGTCTTCATGGTCACGAGCAGGCCTCTGCAGCGTTGATGGGGCGCGTCTTTGGTCGTCCTGCAATATCTACAGTAATGCAGCGTGTAGTTTTCGTTCCAGCGGCTTCGAGCCGTATGGTAATCGCGGTTCCCGAAAGGCGGCCGTTGTTCGAAAATGTCACGCTGGACAACGGCGCGCCGTTGCGAATTACGCTTATGGTAGCGTTCGACACGGGGCCATGCTCTTCAATGAAGGTGCCGACAAATTCAGGATTTGCAATGGTCCACCCTTTGGCCCAACTGTCGTCCACCCGTGCAACGGTGATCGGTAAGCCTCTTGAGACAGCCTCACTTTTTGCCCGCATCAAACTCGTGTGCAGATCGGCGGCCGAATCGCGAACTCGCTGACCGGCAATCCATTCGGTGAAGGCAGGAACGGCGACAGCCATCAAGATCCCCAGGATCGCCACCACGACCATGAGTTCGAGCAAAGAAAAGCCGCGTGCTTGCCTTACCATGTTGTTGTGCCTACGGTGCCATTGACACCCGTCAGCTTCTTGCCGGCTTCCGTGATGTGAAACGAGGTCGTACCGACTTCGCCAGCCTTGGCGGGGATCGGCGTTGCAATTGCCGTATAGCCCGGGGGGCTGGCGCGCAAGGTAATTGAAAATGTGTAGAGCGCCAATACATCAGCGGGAGGAGTAATGCTGAGGTGATTGGCGGGCGGACCGGCGCATAGGGCCGGGTCTGCCGCGGGATATGTCGCCGAGAGGCAATCTGCATAGGTCGAACGGCGGTCGGCAAGAAATTGCGGCTGCTTTTGTGCAATATCAAGCAGCACCGCTTTCGCCGCGCCTTGTTTTCCGCGCAGGATGTATTGCTGGTAGTTTGGAATTGCCACGGCAGCAAGAATGCCAATGACCGCTACGACGATCATCAATTCAGTCAGGCTAAAACCGCGTATCTTGTTCGTCACTTGGCTATCCTCATCGCATCTGCAAACGTACTCTACGTCGGGTAAGGCCGGATGGCAATCACCAGCTTACATATTCCCATGTAGTGATTCAACTACAAAAACCATTTGCCTGGCTACTTTATCAGTTGATGCGTCAGTGCATATTCAGTGAGACCCGCATTGGTTTCAATGGCCATTTTCTGCATGATGCGGCTGCGGTAGGTGCTGATGGTATTGGCGCTGCGGTGCAGCTGCGCAGCGATTTCAGACACCGGCCGGCCGGCGGCGAGCAGGCACATGACTTGGTATTCGCGATCGGACAAGCGTTCATGCGGCATGCTTTCACGATGACCGCTGACGTCGACGGCCAGCCATTCGGCCAGACGCGGACTGATGTAGCGTTTGCCGGCCGCAATCAGGCGCACCGCGTTGGCCAATTCTTCCGGCGCGCCCTCCTTGTTGAGAAATCCCCGCGCCCCGGCCTTGAGGGCACGAACCGCCATGTGTTCTTCCGGCTGAATGCTCAAGACCAGGACCGGCAGGTCGGGGCGAAGCCGCTGTAATTCGCTCAACACCCAGAATCCGTTCTGGTCCGGCAAATTGAGATCGAGCACAATAAGGTTGATTTCTGTCTGTTTGATATGCTCGATGGCGGCGGCGGCGGTAGCGGCTTCAGCGACCACTTCAATGTCCGGATTGGCGGCGAGAATCATACGGATGCCCTGCCGCACAACCGGGTGATCGTCAACCAGCATGGCTTTGATCATGTTGCACCTCGTTTCACTTCATTCGTGTGCGAGTGCATGCCCTCTGCAGGAACGACGACGCTGACGCGGGTGCCTTCAAATTCGGGGACGGTTTGAATGCTGACGCGGCCTCCCAAACTATGTACACGCTCGCGAATTCCAAGCAAGCCGAGCGATTTTTGCTCGAATCCAGTCGCGCTCATTCCAACACCGTTGTCAGCAATGTCCAGATGCAACATTCCGTCCTTGGCGACGAAGCGGATATCGACGCGAGTGGCACGCGCATGGCGAGCTGCGTTGGTGAGAAGTTCCTGGCAGATTCGAAATAGATGGGTGGCAATATCGCCACCGACGACGACAGGCGGATCTGCAACTTCAACGCGACAGCGGGTTGCCATGCGGCGCTGAAAATCTTCCCCTAACCATTCAATGGCCGAAGTGAGCCCCAGCGCATCCAGTACGCTCGGGCGTAGTTCCCAGGAAATTTCGCGCACGGCTTTTACCGTCTCGTCAATCATTCCGGTCAGGCGGATGCGATCTTCCCCGGCAGATTCCAGCAGACGCGATGCCTCCAGTTTGATCGCGGTCAGGCGCTGGCCCAGTTCGTCATGAATTTCACGGGCGATCCGCGTTCGCTCCTCTTCGCGCACCGATTGGAGCCGTGCGGTCAGTTTGCGCAATGCGTCTCGTGAGTCTTGCATCGCTTTGTCGCGTTTGACGAGCGCCGCTACCATTCGATTGAGCGAATTTCCGAGTTTGCCGATTTCATCGGCGACCTCCGTTTTACTACTCGCCGTGTCATCGGCGCCAGCGCGGTGCTTGTTATGCACTACCTTCGGGTCGCCTTCGGGAACTATTTCAATCGGCGTCATGGCTTGCGAAAAGCGAGCCAACTGGGCGAGAGGATCCGAAACTGTTCGCACCAGACGATGAAACACGGGCAGTGCAATGAACATCAGGCCACCGATCAGCAGCAAGGCACCAATAATGACGTTACCGAGTTGGACGTTCAGATCCGAGATGTCGGCCTCTGCGATCAACTGACCGGCAGCTTGCCCACTGGCAAAAACGGGAACACTGACCAGCAATCGATTGGTACGCATCAGGTGCCCCCCCGCGGCGACTAACTCATTCTGTACGTGTTTCAGATCAATCGGCGCTTGGCGATACCGCCCAAGCACTTCGCCATCGCGTAAAAGCACCGCCCAGCGGAGGTGCTCCACGTTGGATAGCAGATCCAATTTCGCGGTATTTGGCACAGTCTCTGTGATTTGTAATGTGGACGCCAACTGGACGGCGACGATCGCGAGCTGCACCTGAAGATTGTCGCGCGCGCGGGCACGCTCAAAACGGTCAAACCATAGCGTGCCGACCAGGGCCGCAACAAGCAGCAACGCGGATGTGATTCCAGCGAAAGTGAAAACGAGACGGGCGTGAAAACTGCGCCGACTAAACCACATGTTTTGGTAGCGCCGTACCGCCAGCGCCGACTTTCTTATATGGGGCGAAAGCTATCAACATCAGAATCGCGTCGCGGTTGCTCCAGGAAAAGCAGGCCGCTGCGGCCTCCTTGAAAGGCAACCAGCGATAGCTCAGATGTTCGTCCGGCGAGACCCGAACCGGTGTGGCGGACGGAAGACATAGGCTGAACACATGCTCGTCGTTGTGCGTCACGCCCGGCGCATAACGATGGCGCCATTGCGGGAAGATTTCGAAGCGATTGCTGAGCTTCCAATCGATCAATTGCTCCGGCGCAGCCTCGATTCCAGTTTCTTCAAGCACCTCGCGACGGGCCGTTTCCGGTAGGGTTTCATCTTCTTCTTGACTGCCGGTGACCGATTGCCAGTAGCCCGGATGCAGCGCGCGTTCCAGTAATAAGATCTCCAGCGCCGGAGTGTGTATCAGCACCAGCACCGACACCGGTCGCTTGAATGCTTTCACTCGCGTCAGGTCGGCTGATTGAAGCTTGGCAGCCATGCGATGCCGTCCGCGAGCATGTCAACAAGACACCAGAACGGGACGTCATCCTCGCGCCGCTGGTCGGCGACACTTTGAAAGATTTGCACCAGAGTCACGAAATCGGCTTCGGCATGCGCGTGTATTCCATCGCAATGATCGAGGATGACTACGTAGCCGACGGCGGGTCGCCAGCCCATATCAAGCAAGCAATCGTTCAGTGCGTCCCAGTTGGCCCCAAACCATTCCGGAAACGCCAGCGCTTTGCCAACGGCGTCAAGTATGTCGCTCTTGCTGCGGGCGCGGGCCAGATCGACATGAAACACGCAACAGCCGGCGGCACCGGCGCCCGCTTCCAGCGCAGAGAGATTCGAACGTGGTAAATGATAGACGCCGGCCTGTCTCGTATCGGCAAACAGTGTTTCGTAAAACTCGGTCGGTGAAGGCGTGCTCATGTCAGCGCTGGATCCGCGAAAAGCTGCGATAGTGATCCTTAGTGTAATAGAACGCGACAGGCGGATTGCCGCCGGCAATGATGCGGCGCGCACCACGATTGCGTGCTCCGGGCGTGGCGACAGTGTATTCGCGGTAGTAACCACCCGGTTGAGGAGGCAAGCGACGCTCGCGATTCTGAAAAACGATGCCGTCGTGGCGGTAGCGAAACGGGCCGCCTTGATCGATCAGGTGCAGGATTGCGATCGCCTCGTGCGGCAAGGTGCTTGCTGAGATATGAGGTGGATCGGGTTGTCCAAAAGCCAGTGCAGTGGCGCAAGCAATTGTCCAAAGCGCTACCAGCGTAGCAAATCGTTTCATGCGCCGGGTCCGAATTGGGCTGTGCACCACGTCAGCACAGAATCAAGGGTGGCACGCGCCTGTTCGGGAGTCACCAAAGGTAATGCCTCGTCGTCATACCCCTCGTCGTCATACCGAAAATCAACCGCATAGGCGGTTAGACAGAG
>CAZAGR010000118.1:0-7908 GCA_964484585.1 uncultured Propionivibrio sp.
CGATGCCTTGGCGATCGTGAAAGCAGTGGAGGATTTTTGATGGGACGCAAATATTTTGGAACAGATGGTGTGCGCGGTCGAGTCGGCGAATCGCCGATAACGCCCGAGTTGGTCATGCGCCTCGGCTATGCCGCCGGCAAGACGCTGGTGGCGCATGACAAATATCATTCCGGAGATCACCCGACGGTCTTGATTGGCAAGGACACCCGGATTTCCGGCTATATGCTGGAAGCCGCGCTGGAAGCTGGCTTCACTGCCGCGGGCGTGAATGTGTTGCTTTGCGGCCCAATGCCGACCCCGGCTGTCGCCTACCTTACCCGCGCATTGCGCTTGCAGGCGGGTGTTGTGCTCTCGGCTTCGCACAATCCTTATGATGATAACGGGATCAAGTTCTTTTCTTCACACGGTCTAAAGTTGCCAGACGCGGTCGAACTTGAAATCGAAAGCTGGCTTGATGAACCCATGCCGTGCGTAGAGTCAAGGCTCTTGGGGCGCGCCCGGCGTATCGATGATGCGGCGGGGCGGTATATTGAATTTTGCAAGAGCACATTCCCCAACGACCTTGATTTACGCGGCTTAAAAATTGCCGTTGACTGCGCAAACGGCGCCGCTTACCACATCGCACCCAAGGTATTTCATGAACTTGGTGCTGAAATAGTCGGCGTTGGCGACACGCCAAATGGATTCAATATCAATGCTGGCGTCGGTGCAACCGCACCAGCCGCCTTGCGAACTAAAGTGCTTGAGGTGGGTGCCGATCTTGGAGTCGCGCTGGATGGTGACGGTGATCGACTGGTGATGGTGGATGCTGCCGGGAAAATTTACGACGGTGATTGCCTTCTTTACATAATTGCAAGGTATCGCTCGCGCCAACAGGCGATTGCTGGCGTTGCCGGCACTTTGATGACCAATCTTGGGCTGGAGCATGCCCTGCAGCGCTTGGGGGTGCCGACCGGTCGTGCCAAGGTTGGCGACCGTTATGTTTTGGAGATGATGCAGGAGCGCGGTTGGCAACTTGGGGGGGAGAATTCCGGCCACATCATTTGCCTGGATCGGCACACGACGGGCGATGCCATTATTGCCGCGCTGCAAGCCCTTACTGCCTTGCGCGCGGAGGGCGAGACTCTGGCGGAGGCTTGCGCAGATCTGGAGCTCTACCCGCAAAAGTTGATCAATGTACGCTTGACGGAGCGATTTGACTGGCTGGCCGATGAAGGGATTCGTTCTGCTGTGATTGTTGCAGAAGCGGAGTTGGATGCTGAGGGTCGCGTGCTCCTGCGGCCATCGGGCACGGAGCCGTTGCTGCGCGTTATGGTCGAAGGGCGCTGCGAGGAAAGTGTTCTGAGGCACGCTGAGGCAATCGCGAATGCGGTGCGAATGGCGATTCCGGCCGTATGAGTTTGATACTAAGCTCCGCCAAGGCAAATTGTCCACGGCAGCCGCGGTAACCGTTTGGCTATGAATCAGGCTTGAAACGTATCGGCGGCTCTGGATCCCGCGCTCGGTCATGCGTCAATGTACGCGACCGGCGGTGCTGCCAGCCCAATTTGCCGTTAGCTTGACTGTTATGGCCGGTTTCGCTGGCGACCTCACTGCCGTTATAATTCGGATATATTTTGGTTTCTGTGATTTTCATTCATGCGCAAAAAGCTCGTTGCCGGCAACTGGAAAATGCACGGTTCTTTGGCGAGCAATCCAGCACTTCTGGCGGCAATCCGCGGCGGCGCTGCTGCTGACCTCGTCGTTTGCGTGCCCTACCCATACTTGGCGCAAGTCAAATCCGTGCTGGAAGGTGGCCCGATTGCCTGGGGTGCTCAGGACGTTTCAGAGCATGTGCAAGGCGCCTATACGGGCGAGGTTAGTGCCGGCATGCTGGCGGATTTTGGCTGTAAATATGTTTTGGTCGGTCACTCTGAGCGACGTAGCTTTTATGGTGACACAGACATCGTCGTTGCAGCAAAGTTCGCCGCTGCCCAAGACGCCGGTTTGACGCCGATTTTTTGTGTCGGTGAAACCTTGACCGAGCGCGAGGATGGAGTTACTGAAGCCGTGGTGACGCGGCAGATCAACGCTGTGTTGGCGCGCAGCGGTGTTGCTGCACTGAAGCGCGCTGTGATTGCGTATGAGCCGGTATGGGCAATAGGAACTGGGCGCACGGCGACGCCGCAACAGGCGCAAGAGGTACATATGCAGATTCGTGCGCGAATTGCGAGCGAGGACGCAACGGTCGCGGCGAGTGTTCGGATTCTTTACGGTGGCAGTGTCAAGGCAACCAATGCGCGAGAACTGTTTGGTCAAGCTGATATTGATGGTGGCTTGATCGGCGGCGCATCGCTCGTGGCCGCCGATTTTCTGGCGATTGCGTCAGCAGTCTAATATTTTAGTTTCGGAGATTTGTCATGGGTTTTGCGTATTCATTGGTGTTGACGTTACATATTCTGGTTGGTTGCGGTGTGATTGTCTTGGTGCTTTTGCAGCATGGAAAAGGCGCGGACATGGGGGCAGCATTTGGCAGTGGTGCTTCGGGCAGCTTGTTTGGCGCGTCTGGATCCGCCAATTTTCTGTCGCGACTGACGGCGGCATTGGCGGCTGTATTTTTTGTCACAAGCCTGAGTTTGTCGTACATCGCAATGCATAAGCCGGTTGTGTCCGGCAGCGTGATGGATTCGTTGCCGAATGCGCCCGCTCCGGCAATGCCCTTACCGGCAAGCGAACCAAACGACTCGCGTTCAAAAGACATTCCGAAATAAGTGATTTGAATGGTTGCAATAGCACTGCTACCAGGCGATTTGCTTTTTTGTCAGCAAAATAAGATGCATGTGTTGTGGCCAGATTGGTTGTGTATATAATCTTTAGAACTGTGCTGATGGCGCAACGCCGACGTGGTGAAATTGGTAGACACGCTATCTTGAGGGGGTAGTGACGTAAGTCGTGTGAGTTCGAGTCTCACCGTCGGCACCAAGGTTTAAAAAGTAATGCACACCTTTGATCTGGGTCAGTGAAATCGCTGAATGGTGCGCTAAAGTGACAACTGGAAATTGAGCGGGTGCCCGCGAAGAAGTGGGTGTCCATCGGCGGATACGAAGTTATTTGCGGTGTAGTCACAAAAGATGTTGGAAAACTACTTTCCTGTCTTGTTGTTCATCCTCGTCGGCCTTGGCTTCGGGGTTGCTCCGATTGTCATGGGGCGCTTTATAGCGCCGCATCGGCCGGACAAAGAGAAGCTCTCTCCATATGAATGCGGCTTTGAGCCCTTTGAAGACGCGCGAATGAAATTTGATGTTCGCTACTACCTCATTGCGATCATCTTCATCATCTTTGATCTTGAAATTGCCTTTCTATTTCCGTGGGCCTCGATCTTTCAGGAAATCGTTAACACGCCAGCCATCAAGATGTTCGGCTTTGTCGAGATGTTCGTCTTCATTGGAATTCTGGTCGTTGGCTACGTCTATGCCTGGGCCAAGGGCGCCTTGGACTGGGAATAGGAGTTAGTGGCCAATGAGTATTGAAGGATTGATGCAAGAGGGTTTTGTTACAACCTCGTTGGATAAAGTCATTAACTGGACCCGCACGGGATCAATGTGGCCGATGACATTCGGCCTTGCCTGCTGTGCGGTGGAGATGATTCATACGGGTGTGTCACGTTACGATCTTGATCGCTTTGGAATTGTGTTTCGCCCCAGTCCCCGGCAGTCCGATGTAATGATCGTCGCGGGCACCCTGATAAACAAAATGGCTCCAGCTTTGCGCAAGGTGTACGACCAGATGCCTGAGCCGCGTTGGGTGATTTCCATGGGTTCGTGTGCGAACGGTGGAGGTTATTACCACTACTCATATTCAGTGGTGCGAGGCTGTGATCGCATTGTTCCCGTGGATGTATATGTTCCCGGGTGCCCACCAACAGCCGAGGCCCTGCTTTATGGCCTTATTCAATTACAGAACAAGATTCGACGCACATGCACGATTGCGCGTTAAACGACATCCCGGTTACGACATGCATCTTTGTTCTGCCTTGGCTTTTCGCAAGCTCCGCGCCACCTCGTTTGGTGTTCTGAATTCGTTGCTATGAGCGCCAAATTAGATCTGCTTTGCCGGCAATTGACCGAGACCTTTGACGGGCGTCTTGCCGAGCCCAGCCAGGTTTTGAATGAAGTAACTGCCACTGTCGCTGCGGAGCATTACTTGTCCATTGTCAGGCAGTTGCGTGATGATCCGCTGTTTGCTTTTGAGCAATTGATAGACTTGAGCGGTATCGACTACTCGGAGTACCCCAACCCGAGTGGCAAGCGCTTTGCCGCTGTGCTTCAGTTGCTGTCGCTAACGCATAACCGTCGGTTGCGCTTGCAAGTGTTCGCTCCTGATGACGATTTTCCGGTATTGCCTTCGGTCGTCAGTGTGTGGAACGGTGCAAACTGGTATGAACGTGAAGCGTTCGATTTTTACGGCATTCTGTTCGCAGGGCACGACGACTTGCGCCGTATTCTCACAGACTA
The DNA here is from genome assembly GCA_964484585.1 of uncultured Propionivibrio sp. Taxonomy (GTDB): domain Bacteria; phylum Pseudomonadota; class Gammaproteobacteria; order Burkholderiales; family Rhodocyclaceae; genus JADKHX01. The sequence continues at coordinate 4,494 of CAZAGR010000118.1, forward strand.
TGGTTTTGTCGGTCATCCATTCCGCAAAGACTTCCCGGTTTCCGGTTATGTCGAGATGCGCTATGACGCTGAAAAACAACGTGTGGTTTATCAGCCGGTGACGATTGAGCCGCGCGAAGTGACACCGCGGATTGTGCGCGAGAAGAATTTTGGAAAGGTCGGCGACCGTGGCTGACATCAAGAACTACACCGTCAACTTTGGTCCGCAGCATCCATCAGCGCACGGCGTATTACGTCTGATTCTGGAACTGGACGGCGAAGTCGTTGTTCGTGCCGATCCGCATATCGGTCTGCTGCATCGAGGTACGGAAAAACTGGCAGAAACACGCACTTGGCTGCAGTCCTTGCCGTATATGGATCGCCTGGACTATTGGGCGCCAATGTCGAATGAGCACGCTTACTGTCTGGCGATCGAACGCTTGCTCGGCGTTGAGGTGCCGGTGCGCGCGCAATACATTCGCGTGATGATGGACGAGGTGACACGGATTTTGAGCCATCTGTGTTTTGTCGGTGCGCACGCGCTGGATATTGGCGCGATGACCATGGTTTTGTACTCGTTTCGCGAGCGCGAGGATCTATTCGACGTGTATGAGGCCGTAGCCGGTGCCCGCGTGCATGCGGCCTACTATAGGCCGGGCGGGGTCTACCGTGATTTACCGGATCGCATGCCGCAGTATCAGGTTAACCGATTCAAGTCTGAGGCCGTGGTGCGTGACTTGAACGAAGCCCGTCAGGGTTCCTTGCTTGACTATCTGGACGACTTTACCCGGCGGTTCCCTGGCTATCTCGACGAGTACGAAACACTGCTTACCGACAATCGAATTTGGAAGCAGCGCACTGTTGGTATTGGCGTACTGAGTCCAGAGCGTGCGAAGCAACTGGGTTGCACGGGTGCGATGCTGCGTGGCTCCGGTGTCGAGTGGGATTTGCGCAAAAAACAGCCTTACGCTGTTTATGACCAGCTTGAATTCGATATTCCAGTTGGAGTGACCGGCGATTGTTATGATCGTTATCTTGTACGAATGGAGGAAATGCGGCAGTCCACTCGCATTGTTCGCCAGTGCATCGAGTGGTTGCGCAAAAATCCCGGACCGGTGATTAGCTCGGATCACAAAGTTGCGCCGCCGTCGCGTGAGAACATGAAGTCGAACATGGAAGAGTTGATTCATCATTTCAAACTTTTTACAGAAGGGATGCACGTGCCCGAGGGGCAGGTCTATGCTGCGGTCGAGCATCCCAAGGGCGAGTTCGGTGTTTGGGCGGTGTCGGATGGCGCCAACAAGCCGTATCGCCTGAAGTTGAGGTCACCGTGTTTCCCTCATTTGGCTGCACTGAGCGAATTGGTGTCAGGACATATGATTGCTGACGTTACGGCCATCATTGGCACCATTGATCTGGTGCTTGGCGATACGGACAGATGAGCGACAGATGAGCCATAACGAACTAACCGAACCATCGATACTAAGCCAGGACGCGCTGCGGAAGATTGACCGCGAAGTAGCCAAATATCCGGCTGACCAAAAGCAGTCGGCAGTCATGGCAGCCTTGGCAATTGCACAGGATGAAAAGGGTTGGCTCGAAAAAGACACGATCGCGTGTGTAGCAAATTATCTCGGCATGGCGCCGGTCGCGGCCTACGAGGTCGCCAGTTTTTACAACATGTACGATTTGACGCCCGTGGGCCGTTACAAGTTATGTGTTTGCACGAATCTGCCTTGCGCTCTGTCGGGCGGTGTGCATGCTGCGGATTATTTGAAAGAGAAGTTAGGCATTGGCTTCAATGAGACCACACCGGACGGCCGCTTTACGCTGAAAGAAGGTGAGTGTCTTGGAGCATGCGGCGATGCACCGGTGATGTTGGTTAATAACAAGAAAATGTGCAGTTTCATGCTGCCCGCGCAGATCGACGCATTGCTTGCCGAATGTGGTCACGGCACCGGTGGGAACTGAGCTATGGCGCTGATTTCTGCACTTAACCCTGTTTTGACGCCCGGCTGGATTCGCGGTGATGACGGTTGGCGACTCAAGGATTACGAGGCCAGGGGGGGCTACGCTCAGCTGCGTCGCATCATCTCAGACAAAATTACGCAGGATGACTTAATTGCGGAAGTGAAGAAGTCCGTGTTGCGCGGGCGCGGCGGTGCTGGTTTCCCTACTGGCCTCAAGTGGAGCTTCATGCCGCGTGCGTTTCCCGGTGACAAGTATGTGGTCTGTAATTCCGACGAAGGTGAGCCGGGAACTTTCAAGGACCGCGATCTGATGCGTTTTGATCCGCATTCTGTGATTGAGGGAATGATCATCGCCGGCTATGCCATGGGCGCGGGCCGTGGTTACAACTACATTCATGGCGAAATCTTTGAAGTCTACGAACGTTTCGAGCAGGCGCTCGACGAGGCGCGCGCAGCGGGCCTGTTGGGCCAGAAAATATTAAATAGCGAATTCAATTTCGAGCTGTTTGCTCATCACGGTTACGGCGCTTACATTTGCGGCGAAGAAACCGGGCTTCTTGAATCGCTGGAAGGCAAGAAGGGGCAGCCGCGATACAAGCCGCCATTCCCGGCAAGTTATGGCCTGTACGGTAAACCCACCACAATCAATAATACCGAGACCTTTGCGGCGATCCCCTTCATTCTGGCGATGGGTGGCGAAAGCTTCCTGAGTCTTGGTAAACCCAATAACGGTGGTACCAAGCTATTCTCGGTTTCTGGTCATGTAAACCGACCTGGAAATTACGAGGTGCCATTGGGGACGCCTTTCGCCACCTTGCTCGAGATGGCGGGTGGCATCCGTGGCGGGCGCAAACTGAAGGCTGTGATTCCGGGCGGATCATCGGCGCCTGTTTTGCCGGCCAATATCATCATGGATACCACCATGGATTACGACTCGATCGCTAAAGCGGGTTCCATGCTCGGGTCCGGTGCTGTGATCGTGATGGATGAGACGGTATGTATGGTCAAGGCGCTTGAACGACTTTCGTACTTTTATTTTGAGGAATCCTGCGGGCAATGTACACCCTGCCGCGAGGGTACCGGTTGGTTGTATCGAGTCGTGCATCGGATTGAGCATGGTGAAGGGCGCCCTGAGGACCTCGATCAGCTGAATCGTGTGACTGAAAACATCATGGGTCGAACCATCTGTGCCTTGGGTGATGCTGCTGCGCTGCCCGTAAGGAGCTTTACCAAGCATTTCAAGAGTGAGTTCGAATATCACATCGAAAACAAAAAGTGCCTTGTTGATCCTGCCGTCCAACGAGCGGGCAGCGGGTTTTTCAAGATAGGGACTGCGTAATGCTCGAGATCGAGATCGACGGCACGACGTTGCAGGTAGAGGATGGCAGCACGGTCATTGAAGCCGCGCACCAGTTGGGCACCTACATCCCGCATTTCTGCTATCACAAGAAGCTGTCGATCGCGGC
>CAZAGR010000119.1:0-2980 GCA_964484585.1 uncultured Propionivibrio sp.
CTCATCCCACGAAGGTATTGCTTCAGGCGATTTATTGAAGATTCGGTAATCTGAAGAGGCCGCAATTTTTCATAGTCACCATCACCCAGCGGCAGGTCTCGCTTTTTTTGTTCCTTCAGCTTGTGATGGGTAAGCACCACTTTGGAAAGGTCTACCCCCTCCCGCTCTCGGCCAAAATCCAGTAATGGCAGCAGCAGCCGGAAGAAAATCGACCGTTTCTCGATGTCAGTATTGCCATAATCAAAAATCTGGGAAAGGAATGAATATACCCGCTGAAAGACTCCCAGATTGCGTTTGAAGAGGATCAGTGCCTTGATTTCGTCCTTGGCCTCCTGTTCAAGAGTGGCATCTTTCCGGGCTTGAGCGGCTTTTAGCTTTTCCTGGGCTTTTTTGTAGCGCTTCAGCAGTCGGTCGGCCACCGGTTCCAAAGAAGCTGAGAGTTCTTTTTGGGCGGCATTGGGGTTCATCGCTACCGCAATAACCCGTTCAACCTCGTTGTCATCATAGTAACCGGTTGCGTCCAGCTTCGCCCGTAGATTATAGACCAGATTGGGATCGGTTACGCCTGCCAGTTCCGCTGTCTCATAATACGGCTTGAAGGCTGCAAGGACATCATCCGGGTCATTAACAAAGTCAAGAATGTAGGTGGTATCCTTGCCGGGGTGAGCACGGTTCAGGCGCGAAAGGGTCTGAACCGCTTGAATGCCTTCAAGACGCTTGTCCACGTACATGCCGCACAATAACGGCTGGTCAAAGCCGGTCTGGAACTTGTTGGCCACCAGCAGGATCTGGTATTCGCCGGTGTCAAAGACCTTGCGCATGTCGCGCCCTCGGAGGTTGGGGTTCAGCTCCTTGCTGTTCTCGCTGAAGGAGTCAGGACCTGATGACCTGTCGTTTACTTCTCCGGAAAAGGCTACCAGAGTGCCAATACGGTAGTTTCTGGACTTGATATACTTGTCAATCGCTAGTTGCCAGCGCACTGCTTCCACACGGCTCCCTACCACCACCATTGCCTTTGCTGTGCCGTTCAGCAGGGGAGCAACATTCTCCCGGAAGTGCTCCACCACCACCTGCACCTTCTGGCTGATATTGTAGGGATGGAGCCGCACCCAGCGCATGATCCCCTTTAGCGCCTCGTCTCGCTCCACCTCTTTCTCGTTCCACTCCTTACCGTTGTTGGCCAGCTTGAAGGCCAGCTTGTAAGGTGTGTAGTTCTTCAGCACGTCGAGAATGAACTTTTCTTCGATGGCCTGGCGCATGGAGTAAACGTGAAAAGCCTCGGGAATGTTTTCTTTGCTGGCGGGCAGTTCCGGATTGGGACAACGTCCGAAAAGCTCCAGGGTCTTAGCCTTGGGAGTGGCAGTGAAAGCAACGTAGGTAATTCCTTTGCTGTCCGCTCGTGCCGCCATCTGAGCCACCAGCAGGTCTTCCGTACTCACTTCGCCGCCGTCCTCCAGCTCCTGCAGTTCTTCTGCGGAAAGTACCGCCTTCAGCTTGGCCGCCGCCTGTCCGGTCTGGGAACTGTGGGCCTCATCGGCTATCACCGCAAAACGCTTTCCCTCGGTCGCGGCCAGCTCCTGCACGGCTTTCAGGGCAAAGGGAAAGGTCTGGATGGTACAAACCACTATCTTCTTGCCACCGGCAAGCGCCTTGGCCAGCTCGCCGCTCTTGCTGGTGCTTTTCCCTTTGATGGTGGCTACCACGCCGGTTGTGCGCTCGAAGTCAAAGATTGCTTCCTGTAACTGGTCATCCAGCACCGTGCGGTCGGATACCACCAGCACCGAATCGAACATTTTCTTGTGATTGGTATCGTGAAGATCGGCCAGAAAATGGGCGGTCCAGGCGATTGAGTTGGTCTTGCCAGAACCGGCAGAGTGCTGGATAAGGTATTTGCTTCCTGCCCCTTCTTCAAGAACCTTTGCCAACAGCTTACGGGTAACGTCCAGTTGGTGATAGCGAGGGAAGACAATCTTGGCTATCTGTTTTTTGCTGTTCTTCGGAGTCACCAGATAGCGGTGAATGATCTCCAGCCAGCTTTCCCGCTCCCAGACTACTTCCCACAGGTAGGCGGTACGATGGCCTTGTTTGTTGACCGGGTTTCCTGCCGCACCATTATCGCCCTTGTTGAAAGGAAGGAAGATCGTGGCTGCACCCTGCAAGCGGGTAGTCATCATGACTTCGGAGTTGCTGACAGCAAAATGGACCAGTGCCCCACGGGGGAATTCCAGAAGCGGTTCCGGGGCTGATTGCTTCTTGGGCTTCGGATGGCGGTCAAAGCAATATTGATCCACGGCATCCTGCACCGACTGGGTGAAGTTGGTTTTCAGCTCCACCGTAGCCACCGGAATACCATTCAGGAATAGGACAAGATCAATAGCGTTTTCGTTGTGAATGGAGTAGCGCAGCTGCCGCACAATTCTTAGTCGGTTAGCAGCGTACTTTGCCTGCAGGTCGGGATTCATGGCCAGGGCAGGTTTGAACTGGGCCAGTTGCAGTTTATGCCTCAGCCCCAGCAGCTCCACCCCATGCCGCAGCACATCAAGCGTCCCCCGGTCGTCAAGCTGCGTGCGGATTCGCTCCAGCAGTGTCGATTCTGCCGTCGCTCCGTGGCTCTTGGTCAATGACTCCCATGCCTTTGGCTGGGTGGCCATAATCCAGGCTATTACATCTGTGGGGAACAAGGCTTTATCACGGTCGTATTGCGCTGCATCACCTTCAGCATACAGCCAGCCGTTGGTTGCAAGGTGGGTGCAGATGTCGTTTTCGAAGTTGAATTCTTTGTGGAGGTCGGTCATGAGCTATCCTTTTATTGAGTGACCGGATGAACCAAATTCCAGCACCTGTTACCCATATTTAAACGGTTTTCCCAGATGCTGACACAAATCGAATCATTCTTTAGTCGCTTTGGCAGAGAGTCCAGCTCTTTTGCATTAATGGTGTATTGCTCGTCCCATTCTTTTCCATTTGCAGGCATGGGAAT
>CAZAGR010000119.1:3080-7890 GCA_964484585.1 uncultured Propionivibrio sp.
ATCTGAGCGCCGCAGGCAATTGTCTGATTATCGCTCTTACCCTGCCACCGAATTTCGATTAAGCCTTGCTCCTGAGCCCTTGGATCATCAGGGGCCAGATAAATCGTTCCATCAGTCAATCTCGCTGCCACAAGCTTTCCGTCAATCTCGTCGTGGTGGAAGTGAGGAAGGGTGGAAATGAAGTCAATTACTCTTTGTATCATTGAAACTCCTTACATCAATCTTCCCGGTAACTGCTGCAGAGATCAGGGCGCTACGGCGCTCCTTGAGCAGGACAATCATGGAAACACTTTCGGTGATAAGAGCTGAAAAGTTACCATTCAACACCCCTATTTTATTGATTATCTCGTCCATCTCAGCCAGAGGGGGCAAGGCAATGCAGATATCCTTGAAGCTGTCCCAGTACAATCTGAGTCTGAAATCGGTAACCCCTCTGGAGTATCGCCGCATCTCTTCTATTGCCTGCGGGGTTCTCAAGAGAAGTTCAATATAGCTTGTGCTTAAGTCTATGCGCGGCCTGGCGACAACGTATGCCGGACTAACCATGCCATCGGTTTTTACTGCCCCGAAACCACCCTGCCAGGCGCGCATCATGTTGTAAACAAGGTCACCAGGGCGGACTCTTTTATTGGACTCAGGATCTTCACTCCGTATAACCTTCCGGTCACGTTCTTCTTCATCAAGTTCTCTATCAGAAACTCCATGATGAATCGAAACAGACAGAAACGGCAAATCTGAAGAACCTTTTTCAATGGCTTCATGGAATAGATTTGCCAGCCGTGTGATTTTCCAATGTTCTGGAGCCTTACCCAGCCACTCAATTCCCGAATCCTTCAACGGCGCATCCGGGTTGAGTCCCTTGGTCACAGCATGCGTGATAACCGCTTGGCGTTTTTCCTTCAACAGGTCAATGAGTAGTTCCTGCTCCATAATTAGGGCGTCGATCTTGCCGGCTTCATGGTCAAGGAAAGAGGTGATGAATTGTTGTTCGAGGTGAGAAGGGACGACAATAATAATTTCACCGATCATCGTAGAATTGAGATTTGCTAACCCAGTCGTTGAATTAGAAAGATAATCAAGCTGTATTCTTGCAAGATCGTTGTTCATAACATACCAAGCAAACTTAGGAATAAACGAAGGTTTGAGGCGTAGTCGCTGCATAAAATTTGAGTAACAACATCCCATCGCTGCGATTTCTTCAGTGACTAATGATGTCTTGCCAATATGAAGTGAACTCCCGCTAGATTTTGTCACTAGAAGATCACCAACAGCTAGAAGAGCTTCGGCTTTTTCCAGAGGCAGTATCCTTCGATATGCAGGATCTTCAATTTTCCAGAGACCACCAACAGTCTGTTCAGTTGAACGAAGAACGAGAGTGTCATCTTTACCGTCTGGATCGCTGCCCCAGATTCCACCATCATTGCGTTCAATTTGCCACTTAAAGGGGGCAACCTCCCACCCCTCCGGCACCTCCCCCAGCCACTCCACCCCGCTATCCTTGTAGCACTCGTAACGCGGGAAACTCATGACAGTGCCTCCGGGTTGCTGCCTTTAGCCACCATGAAAACTGCATCAAGATTGTTGCGCCAACTGTTGATGAACTGAAGCGCCTCTTCCTGAACCAGAGCGTCAAAGTCATCTGAACTGCACTGATCGTAATCCATGGCGTATTCAGCCGCCTTTTCCAGGAAGTAATCAGCCAGAGTCTCAGCGCAGTCTTCAGCAGACGAATCAGGACCAAACGCCGCCTCGAAAAACCAGTCATTTTCCAGATCCTCTTCAAAGTGAAGATCCCAGTCCCACAAGTCCAACATCATGGATTGACGCGGCATAGTCTTGCATAGACGGCTGCGAAGGGCCTCCAGTTCGTCATCCTCCAGAATGGCAGGAGGATAGGGAGTCTCTATCTGTATCCTCTCTCCAAGCCATTGTTCCAAGGCATAGTAGCTCAAGAGAGTTCGCCGGTTTTCAGATAGGAAAGCGTCAAAGGTCATGGTTGTACTTCCTGCCAGGGGGGGCGGGTTTCCCAGCCACTTGGAAAACCCATGAAACCAGCCGGTATTGCATGTTGTGACATAAGGGTCTTGAAACGTTTCCGCCAATGGTGGTGAGGGGCGATTATGTCCATGCAATGAAGGAGAATCAGGCAGGTATTGTAAACCTTTCGGGAACCGGTAATAAGCTCACCTGAAAGGCTGGCAGGTTTGCTTTTCGGTATCTCGGGAATTATGGAAAAGTCCCGATTCCAAAGCCGTGAATGGTGGGCACAGAGATTGCGGACAAGTGACAGATGATGCAGCCAGGATTGCATTACCTTCTCGTCTACACCATATGTTGAGGCAATAGCTCTCCTGGTCGGCATTGGCTTAAGAGCATTGTACCAGCGGGATAGGAGTCCGAGGGACATGACTTCGCAAACAGCCCATACCGGTGGGAGGGCTTCGCTGTAAGTATCCATGAGATGCTTTACAAAAGTTTCGTCAGAACGGTTAATCTCATTTGATAATTTATCGAAGTTGCTCTGCCAGAAATCACGCCTGTAGGCAAGTGAAGGGTTTAAGTGGGCATGTGGTCCATGATGGTGTGCCATTTGATACGCCCATTGGCTTCTTGCAGATACCTCTATCCGCTCAATGGCATCCAATACCAGCAGGCGAAATTCACGGTCAAAAACGTAAAGGTTGAGGACGTCGTTAAAGGATGTTCCTGTCCTGAACTTATGATTGGTATGCTCTGCTTCAAAGGGAAGCCAGTAGGCGCTTAAACGGTAGTAGTTGAGATGACGCAGATAAAATTCAGCTTCAGCAGCATTATTAACGATCATGCCACGCTGCTGAAGCAATTCCACCTGTTCTGCGTGTGTAGTGGCAGGTTTAGCGAAGGAGCGCTTCATTGGCACCCCCCAAACGAAAAACACCCGCCAAAGTGTGCATCGTTGAGAGGCATGGCGGGTACGTATAAAATAAGTAACCCCCCGGTTTGAGCGTCACAGCAGCGAACTGCTGGAGAGGCTTGGAGGGTTTTATTAAGTTCATTTTCTACCATAACTTGTTCAAGATGCAAGAAAAATCTGTATGCCGTATACAAAAAGTTCATGCCGACAACCCTCCGATCATCGACAGAATCCGGTCGGTGCACTGCTTCAACTCGGCGTCGATGGTTGCAAGTTCACGCGGCGGCTGAAAGACATAGAAATGCCGATTGAAGGGGATTTCATAGCCTACCTTGGTCTTTTCATGGTCAATCCAGGCATCCGGCGCGTGTGGCAAAACTTCCCGCTTGAAGTAAACATTCACATCCTCATGCAGCGGTACATTCTCCGTATCCCGCAGGCTGCTATCAGGCTGGGGCTTGCCTTTCAGCTTTCCCTTGATTGCCAGAACAATCTTCCCATGCTCATCCCGCAAAGGCCGTTCGATGGTGATAGTGCGATATCCAAAGGCACTGTTACTGAATATCCGGCTAATGGGTCTACCGTCAGCCTCTGCCTCCTCAAAACCGCCAAACAGTCGTGTTATCTCGGCGATATGCTCCTCGGACAGCTCCTTGCGCTTGCTACCAAGGCTCTTGCGCATCTTCTGCCAAAAGGAGGAGGCATCAATAAGCTGGACCTTTCCCTTGCGCCCCTCCGGCTTGCGGTTGCTGATGATCCAGATATAAGTAGAAATGCCGGTATTGTAAAACATATCGGTCGGCAGGCCGATAATGGCCTCCAGTAAGTCGTTTTCCAACACATAGCGGCGGATTTCGCTCTCTCCTGAACCGGCACCACCTGTAAAGAGGGGTGAGCCGTTCAGAACTATACCGAAGCGGCTGCCACCATCAATAACCGGCTGCATCTTGGAGATGAGGTGCAACAGGAAGAGCATGGAACCATCAGAGACACGCGGCAGGCCGGGACCGAAGCGGCCATTGAAGCCGTCCTGTTCATGCTCTTTGCGGACTTCTTTTTCAACCTTCTTCCACTCCACGCCAAAGGGGGGATTGGAGAGCATGTAGTCGAACTTCTTGTGGGGATGACCATCTTCAGAGAGCGTATTCCCGAAGATGATGTTGGCCACGTCCTGCCCTTTGATGAGCATGTCGGCCTTGCAGATAGCGTAGGATTCGCCGTTAAGCTCCTGGCCGAAGACTGTCAGTCGCGCCTGGGGATTGTGCTCCTCCAGGTATTCACCGGCTACGGAAAGCATCCCGCCTGTGCCGCCGGTCGGGTCGTAGATGGAGCGCACTACCCCCGGCTTTGATAGTATTTCATCGTCTTCGATAAAGATCAGGTTGACCATGAGACGGATGGCGTCACGGGGAGTGAAGTGCTCTCCGGCAGTCTCGTTGGAAATCTCGGCAAACTTGCGGATCAGTTCCTCAAAGACCAGCCCCATCTGGTGATTGTCCACCGTTTCGGGGTGCAGGTCGATCTGGGCAAACTTCTCGGCCACGATGTAAAGCAGGCCATTCTTAGCCAACCGCTCCACCTGGGATTGGAAGTCGAAGCGCTCAAAGATGTCACGCACAGCCGGGGAGAAAGCCTGAATATAGCTGAAGAGGTTCTCGCGGATGTGGCTCTGATCCCCCATCAGTTTTTTCAAGTCCATTGGGGAGGTATTGTAAAAGCTCTGGCCGGCTTTGCGTAGCAGGAACGGTTCCGGATTCAGTCCGGCGCTCTGCCTGTCGGCATACTCAGCCAGTACGGCTTCCTTGGTGGCCTCCAGGACACAGTCAATACGGCGCAGTACGGTGAAGGGGAGTATGACCTTGCCGTAATCGGATTGTTTGTAGTCGCCACGCAGGAGGTCGGCAACGGACCAGATAA
>CAZAGR010000120.1:0-7874 GCA_964484585.1 uncultured Propionivibrio sp.
CGTTTTCGCCGTCGTGGTGATACTTATATTCATTCCACGCAACGCGTCTATCTTGTCATACTCAACTTCGGGAAAAATAATTTGCTCCTTAACCCCAACGTTGTAATTACCTCGCCCATCAAAACCCTTACCTGATATCCCACGAAAGTCTCTAACCCGAGGTAAAGCAACAGTAACCAATCGATCCAGGAACTCGAACATCCGATTGCCGCGAAGGGTGACCATGCATCCAATCGGGTAGCCCTCACGAATCTTGAAACCCGCAATTGCCTTCCGCGCTTTGGTGACTACCGGCTTCTGACCGGCTATCTTCACCATATCCCCAACCGCATTGTCGAGTATTTTCTTGTCACCGACCGCCTCACCAACACCCATGTTTAAGGTAATTTTGATGATTCGAGGTACTTGCATTGGAGACTTATATCCAAACTGCTTTAGCAAGCCCGGCACAACCGTTTCTTTATAGAATTCCTGTAAGCGCGCCATCATTTACCCTTTATGCATCTACCGCTTCGCCGGTCGAACGAAAAACACGAACCTTACGTCCATCATCCAGCAGCCTGATACCAACGCGATCGACTTTGGCAGCGGTCGCGTTATATAGAGCGATATTTGAAATTTTGATCGGCATTTCTTTGTCGATTATGCCCCCAGTTTGCCCCTTCATCGGATTAGCTTTTGTATGCTTCTTGACCCGATTGACACCCTCAACAAGGACCGTCATTTCATCTACGCGGGCAAGCACTATTCCGCGCTTACCCTTATCTTTGCCGGTGATAACCATTACACCGTCGCCTTTTCGAATCCTATTCATAATGCCTCCCTTGACCCTCAGAGAACTTCCGGGGCTAGCGATACAATTTTCATAAACCGCTCAGTCCGCAACTCTCTGGTAACTGGGCCGAAAATACGCGTGCCGATAGGTTCCAACTTATTATTCAAGAGCACCGCGGCATTGCCATCGAACTTGACCAGAGACCCATCGGATCGCCGAACTCCTTTAGCCGTTCTAACAACGACAGCACTATAAACCTCACCCTTCTTGACACGCCCTCGGGGGGCCGCATCCTTGATGGTGACCTTAATGACATCGCCTATTCCCGCATAACGACGCTTTGAGCCGCCAATCACTTTAATGCACATAACTGAACGGGCACCCGTATTGTCAGCAACATCAAGAACTGTCTGCATTTGTATCATTTAATTCTCCAACTTAAGCCGCACGAAATTTCGTACGCGGTCAGTCTTGGTTCCCTTTCGGGACTGAAGTGCGTAGCCTCTTTTTGAATTACTTAAGAGCTAGCAAAGACTGAAATTATGTCAGACTCTTTTCCTGGAGTCAACCGCCATATCGCAAAACTTATGCGGCTTTAGCCTTCTCCAATACTTGGATCACACGCCATGCTTTTGTCTTGGATATCGGAGCGCATTCCTCAATCATGACCAAATCGCCTGCATGCGCTGAAATGGCGGAAATATCGGCGTGATACTTCTTCGATCTGCTCATGATTTTTCCAATTACAGGATGTTTCACTTTTCGTTCGACAAGAACGGTTACGGTTTTCTGCATTTTGTCCGAAACAATTCGCCCTTGCAGTGTCCGCTTTATGCTTGACGACTCCCTAGTCTTTTGGATCATTTTGCGGCGGCCTTTTCAGTTGCAATCGTCTTGACCCTAGCGATATCCTTACGCAACTTGTCAATCTGACTGGTGTTAGTTAACTGCTGAGTTGCAACCTGCATACGCAGGCCAAACTGCGCTCTGCGCAAGTCCAGCAGTTCTTTCGATAGCTCTTCTTTACTCTTAATACGAAGTTCACTTGCTTTCATTATTTACCCCAACTGCCGAATTACGAAGGTCGTCTCGAGTGGCAGTTTGGCAGCCGCCAGGCGAAACGCCTCACGAGCCAAAGCTTCGTCGACGCCATCCATTTCATAGAGAACCTTGCCCGGCTGAATTTCTGCAACCCAATATTCAGGCGATCCCTTGCCATTTCCCATGCGAACCTCAGCTGGCTTTTTTGAAATCGGCTTATCCGGGAATATACGAATCCAGATTCTTCCTCCGCGCTTTATGTGCCGCGTCATGGCTCGGCGTGCTGCTTCAATCTGCCTGGCGGTCAATCGACCGCGCCCGATTGCTTTTAAACCATACTCACCAAAGCTTACTTTTGCTCCGCGCGTCGCAAGCCCGGTGTTGCGACCCTTCTGCTCTTTGCGATATTTTCTTCTTGAAGGTTGCAGCATTGCTTACTCCTTTACGTCCGGGTTAGTCACCGGCGCGACTTCGCTCTTCACTACCGTTTTGCGAACACGCTTGACAGCAACCTTTTCCGTCACAACTAAACCAGCATCAAGAGGCGCAGCGACTACATCACTCTTTTTTGCTATGGCACGTCGTGGTGGCTTCACGTCGCCCGGCGGCATAGCCTTATCGTCTTGGGGTCTTCTCGGCCGCCTTGGTTCATCCACGGGAGCATCAGGTACCCCTGCTAATACCTCGTTTCGAGCAAGCATCTCGCCCTTAAACACCCACACTTTAATTCCAATAATTCCGTAGGTTGTTTTAGCCTCTGATGTTCCGTAATCAATGTCGGCCCGGAGTGTATGCAATGGCACTCGCCCCTCGCGGTACCACTCCCTGCGCGCAATCTCAGCGCCATTCAAGCGTCCCGAGCTCATAATTTTGATGCCCTGAGCCCCCAAACGCATGGCATTTTGCATCGCTCTTTTCATAGCGCGTCGAAACATTATGCGCTTTTCAAGTTGTTGAGCGATCGAATCAGAAATGAGTTGCGCATCAATCTCTGGCTTACGGATTTCCTCAATATTGACGTGAACGGGCACACCCATTCGCTTTTGAAGCTCCGCCTTCAAGCTTTCAATATCCTCGCCCTTCTTGCCGATAACAACGCCAGGGCGAGCACTGTACACCGTAACTCGCGCGTTCTTCGCGGGCCTCTCAATTACCACGCGCCCAACTGATGCGTGCGCTAGCTTCTTTTTCAGGAAATCTCGCACTTCGACGTCTTCCTGCAGCATCTTTGCGAAGTTCTTGGTATTGGCATACCATCGTGAGGTCCAGTTACGGGTGACTGCAAGACGAAAACCAATTGGATGAATCTTTTGTCCCATGGGATTAGGCTCCGACAGTCAAGTAAATATGGCAGGTGGGTTTCACGATACGATTACCACGCCCCTTGGCCCGCGCGGTGAATCTCTTCAACACGGCGCCTTTTTCTACATGGATTTTCACAACTTTAAGAAGGTCGATGTCAGCACCGTCGTTATGCTCAGCATTGGCAACAGCGGATTCGAGCACTTTTTTAATGATTTCAGCGCCTTTTTTTGGAGAAAAGGCAAGTATGTTGAGCGCTTGATCTACTGACTTCCCTCTTACCAAATCAGCGACCAATCTCCCCTTTTGGGCCGACAGGCGGACACCGCGAAGCGTAGCGTTAGTTTCCATATTTATCATTACCTTTTCGCAACTGCCTTTTTGCCGCCAGTGTGACCCTTGAAGGTTCTCGTCAAGGAAAATTCACCCAACTTATGCCCAACCATGTTTTCCGAAATGAAAACTGGGATGTGCTGTTTTCCGTTGTGAACAGCAATTGTCAATCCAACGAAATCCGGAAGCACCGTCGACCTTCGCGACCACGTCTTAATTGGTCGCTTGTCACTTGAACTACGGGCTGTCTCTATCTTCTTGACAAGGTGCGCGTCGACAAACGGGCCCTTCTTAATTGAACGTGCCATAAATTACCTCTTAACGCTTATGTCGACGCTGGACAATCATCACGTCCGTGCGTTTGTTATTTCGAGTACGATAACCTTTGGTGGGAGTACCCCATGGGCTAACCGGCACACGCCCTTCACCGGTACGCCCCTCACCACCACCATGCGGATGATCGACGGGATTCATAGCCGTACCACGTACCGTTGGACGAATTCCACGCCACCGCTGGGCACCCGCTTTACCGATTTTTCGCAAGCTATTTTCTTCATTGCCAACCTCACCGATCGTCGCCCTACACTCAACATGGATCCGGCGAATCTCACCCGATCTCATGCGAATTTGCGCATACGTCCCCTCTCGCGCCAGAAGTTGAACAGACGTACCGGCAGAACGCGCGATTTGAGCACCTTTCCCGGGAGTCAATTCGACGCAGTGAATCGTCGTGCCTACAGGAATATTACGGATAGGTAGAGCGTTTCCCGACTTAATGGATGCATCTACACCACTTGAAATGACCTGTCCCACCGTCATTCCCTTGGTCGCAATAATGTAACGGCGCTCTCCGTCTGCATAGAGCACCAGCGCAATTATGGCGGTCCGATTTGGATCGTATTCAAGGCGCTCAACCTTGCCTGGCACGCCATCCTTATCGCGACGAAAATCTACAACGCGATAGTGCTGTTTATGCCCTCCACCCATGTGACGGGTGGTGATATGTCCATGGACGTTCCGCCCCGCTGTCTTAGTCTTGCGCTCCACAAGGGCTGCATGCGGCTTCCCTTTATGCAAATGAGCGTTGACAACCTTTACTACCGCCCTCCGACCAGGTGACGTCGGTTTAACTTTTACCAGAGCCATTAGACGGAACCCCCTTCAGCGAAATTAATCTCTTGTCCAGACTTCAAGCAGACAAAGGCCTTTTTCGCATCACTTCGGCGACCAATATTTCGCCCGAAACGTTTCTTTTTGCCCTTGAGGACAGAGACCTGAACAGAATCAACCTGAACTTTGAATAGCAACTCAACGGCAGCCTTTATTTCCGGCTTCGTAGCGGTCGGCACAACCATAAATACGACTTGATTGTTTCGGTCAGCAATGTACGTCGCTTTTTCGGAAACCTGCGGCGCCACCAGAATCGTCATCAAACGCTCCTGATCAAATTTTTTGTTCATGCCAGCATCTCCTCAATAATCGCTACAGCACCCCGGGTCATGACGACATTAGGGAAACGAACCAGAGAAACCGGATCGGCGTGGCGCGCCTCGACGATAGATACGCCAGGCAGGTTGCGCGAAGAAAGCGTCAGATTGTCGTCGACAACGTCTGTCACTATCAAAACTGAAGTTAGCCCAAGCGCCTTCAGCTTGTCCGACAACATTTTGGTCTTTGGCGCGGAAATGGCGAAATTTTCAACAATCAACAAACGATCCTCGCGCGCAAGCTGCGAAAGAATTGCCGCCACGCCTGCACGATACATCTTTCGATTGATCTTTTGCGTGAAGTTCTCATCTGGTGAATTTGGGAAAATCCGACCGCCACCACGCCATAACGGAGAGGAAGTCATACCCGCGCGAGCTCGACCGGTTCCCTTTTGACGAAACGGCTTCTTCGTACTGTGCTTTACTTGCTCGCGATCTTTCTGTGCGCGATTCCCAGATCGCGCATTCGCCTGGTAGGCGACCACAAGTTGATGCACGAGCGCCTCGTTAAATTCTCGACCAAAGAGCACGTCCGAAGCGGGCATCATTGATGCGACCTCGCCTTTGTCATTTACTATTTTCAATTCCATCGCGATCTCCGGTTACGTATGCGACTTGATCGCAGGAGTCACAATTAGGTGACCTCCTTTAGCGCCGGGCACAGCGCCCTTGACGAGAAGCAATTGTCGCTCAGCGTCAATACGAACTATTTCAAGATTTTGAGTCGTGCAGCTAGCATCTCCGAGATGCCCTGCCATTCTTTTTCCGGGGAAAACTCGCCCCGGATCCTGCGCCATACCGATGGAACCCGGCGCATTATGCGAGACTGAATTACCGTGCGACGCACGATTTGACGAGAAGTTGTGCCGCTTTATTGCTCCAGCGAACCCCTTGCCAATTGATGTTCCCGAAACGTCAACCAATTGTCCGACAGCAAATACATCAGCACCAACAACGGACCCAAGATTGCGGTCGTTCAACTGCCCTAGAGTGACGCGAAACTCTCGAAGGACTTGGCCCGCCTCAACACCAGCCTTTGAGAGGTGGCCGGCCTGCGCCTTGGTTACCCTAGTCGCACGCCTCAAACCAAAAGCAACCTGAATTGACAAATAACCGTCAATTTCAGGCGTCTTAATTTGCGTAATGCGGTTGTTCGACACGTCAATCACGGTAACCGGAATGGATGAACCATCATCGGAAAACACGCGAGTCATGCCGACCTTGCATCCAACAAGGCCTAAACTCATTTTTTCTCCAAACTCCCGGCTACGATTGGCCAGGCTTGATAATCAAAATAGTACTGAAATTTCTACAAAAAAACTTTTAAAACCAATCTTCCTATTGCAACTTGATTTCCACATCGACGCCAGCCGGAAGGTCAAGCTTCATCAATGCGTCAACAGTCTTATCGGTCGGATCAATGATGTCCATCAACCGAAGATGGGTGCGTATTTCGAACTGGTCTCGTGACGTCTTATTGACATGCGGCGACCTAAGCACGTCGAAACGCTCTATACGAGTCGGTAACGGCACAGGCCCACGCACGACTGCACCCGTTCTCTTTGCGGTGTCAACAATTTCAAGCGCTGACTGATCAATCAAGCGATAGTCAAATGCCTTTAAACGGATGCGTATTTTTTGGCTTTGCATTTTTTAAGCATTCCTAAAGAGCGAAGAGCAAACAACGAAAGGGCGAGATTCTATCGTCCATTTCAATTCAGCACAAGGTTTATTCAATAACTATTCAATAACGTTGGCGACGACACCGGCACCCACGGTACGGCCACCTTCGCGGATGGCGAAACGCAGACCTTCCTCCATCGCAATCGGTGCAATCAGCTTCACCGTCATCGCAATATTGTCACCTGGCATCACCATCTCGGTTCCCGCAGGCAACTCAATGCTGCCCGTGACGTCGGTGGTACGGAAGTAGAACTGGGGGCGATACCCGTTGAAGAACGGGGTATGACGACCGCCCTCATCCTTGCTCAGAATGTATACCTCCGAGGTGAAGTGCGTGTGCGGCGTAATCGAACCCGGCTTGGCCAAGACTTGACCCCGCTGCACATCCTCACGCTTGGTTCCACGCAGCAGCACGCCCACGTTATCTCCAGCTTGCCCCTGGTCGAGCAGCTTGCGGAACATCTCCACACCGGTGCAGATGGTCTTGATGGTCGGTACGATGCCGATAATTTCAATTTCTTCACCGACTTTGACGACGCCGCGCTCAATACGCCCCGTCACCACGGTTCCACGACCCGAAATCGAGAACACGTCCTCAATCGGCATCAGGAACGGCTTGTCAATGGCGCGCTCAGGCGTCGGAATGTAGCTATCCAATGCGTCGGCCAGTTTCATAATGGCCTCTTCGCCCAACGGACCCTTGTCACCCTGCAACGCTTTCAGCGCCGAACCATGGATGATCGGAATGTCGTCTCCCGGGAAGTCATACTTGCTGAGCAACTCGCGAAGCTCCATTTCAACCAGTTCAAGCAACTCGGCATCATCCACCATATCGCACTTGTTCATGAACACGATGACGTACGGCACGCCCACCTGACGGGCAAGCAATATGTGCTCCCGCGTCTGCGGCATCGGACCATCGGCGGCCGAACACACCAGTATCGCTCCATCCATCTGGGCAGCACCGGTAATCATGTTCTTCACATAGTCCGCATGGCCCGGGCAATCCACGTGCGCATAGTGACGATTCTTGGTCTCATATTCAACGTGCGCCGTGTTGATCGTGATGCCTCGCGCCTTCTCTTCCGGGGCCGCGTCAATTTGATCGTAGGCCTTCGCCTCTCCTCCAAATTTCGCCGCCATGATCGTCGTGATCGCCGCCGTCAATGTCGTCTTGCCGTGGTCCACGTGCCCAATCGTTCCCACGTTTACGTGCGGCTTCGTACGCTCAAATTTACCTTTTGCCATGGTGA
>CAZAGR010000121.1:0-7830 GCA_964484585.1 uncultured Propionivibrio sp.
AGCGAACCGGGATTGACGTAGTCCTTGCCGGCATACTTGGGCGCTGTACCATGCGTGGCCTCGAAAACCGCATAGTCGTCGGAAATGTTGGCGCCTGGCGCGATGCCAATACCGCCGACCTGCGCAGCCAGTGCGTCCGACACATAGTCACCATTCAGATTGAGGGTTGCGATCACGTCATATTCGGCCGGACGCAACAGAATCTGCTGCAGGAATGCATCGGCAATCGCGTCCTTGATAACAATGCCGTTGGGCAGCTTGAGCCAGGGGCCTCCGTCAATCTCGACGCCACCAAATTCAGTCTTCGCCAGGTTGTAGCTCCAGTCGCGAAAGCCACCCTCGGTGTACTTCATGATGTTGCCCTTGTGCACGATCGTCACTGATTTTCGTTTGTTGGCGATCGCATATTTCACGGCAGCGCGCATCAGTCGCTCGGTTCCTTCGCGTGATACCGGCTTGATGCCGATGCCGGAGGTGGCGGGGAAACGAATCTTCTTGACACCCATTTCGTCCTGAAGGAACTTGATGAGCTTCTTGGCGGGTTCGGACTCAGCCGCCCACTCAATGCCACAGTAAATGTCTTCCGTGTTTTCGCGAAAGATCACCATGTCGGTCTTGCTCGGGTCCTTCAAGGGTGACGGAATTCCCTTGAAATAGCGGACGGGGCGTACGCATTGGTAAAGATCCATTTCCTGGCGCAGTGCGACATTCAAGGATCGAATACCTCCCCCCACGGGAGTGGTCAGCGGGCCCTTGATCGACACCGAATATTCCTTGCAGGCGGCAATGGTTTCCTCGGGCAGCCAGACATCCGGGCCATAAATTCGCGTGGACTTTTCACCCGCGTAAACTTCCATCCATGAAATTTTTCGCTTGCCGCCGTAAGCTTTGTTGATTGCCGCGTCAACGACCTTTTGCATTACCGGTGTTATGTCCACACCGATGCCATCGCCCTCAATGAAGGGGATAATCGGATTGTCGGGTATTGGCTGCCCGGGAATTATTTTTTGTCCATGTGCAGGAACCTTGATCTGCGATGTGCTCATGAGCCTACTCCATCATTTGAAAGTTGATCGGTAAGAAAGAAGCAGCTGCGGACGGTGTATTGCACGTCGCTGCAGTCAGCTCATTATTACTCAAAATTGAAGCGATCCTCTACCGGATTGGTCAAGGATGTTTTGGCAGGTGACTGCTAAACTAGACCGTTCCGCTCGCGCCGATTATTTTTCCACCCATGTCCCTGCCCGCTACTTCGGATCTGATTTCCAGACGCATTGCCGAGACATTGATAGAAGGATTCGATCGCCACTATCGTCTGTTCCACGCCTGTTCAGCCGATGCCAAGCAGCGCTTTGAGCAAGCTGCGTGGCTCGAGGGACAGAAGGCGGTGCGTGATCGAATCCAGTTTTATGACGATCGTGTTCGTGAAACCTCGGCGCGTCTGCGCAATGACTTCCACGCTGAACGCCTGAGCGACGACGTCTGGCAACAGGCCAAACTTTTGTTCGTGGGCTTGCTTACCGATCACAAGCAACCGGAACTGGCAGAGACTTTTTTCAACTCGGTGTTTTGTCAAATTTTGCATCGAACGTATTTTCACAATGATTTCATTTTTGTCCGACCGGCAATTTCGACTGAATATATCGAATCGGATCCGCCAACGTATCGCAGCTACTATCCGAACGTTCTTGGTTTTCGGGCTGCGATGAGTAAACTGTTCGAGGGCTTTACCTGGAGCAGGAAATTTCAAAACCTGCGTCGTGATGTCGATTGTGTTTTGCGGGCCATTCAGAATCAATTAGGCGAGTTGCCGCCCGCCGAAGCAAATTTTCAAATTCAGGTTCTGAATTCCGCGTTCTATCGAAACAAGGCTGCTTATGTGATTGGCAAAGTATTGAACGGACCCATTGAGTATCCATTTGCGATTCCGGTTCTGCACTCGGCGAACGGGCAGTTGGTTCTCGATGCTGTCATCCTCGATCCGGGCCGCATTGCCATGTTGTTTTCCTTGTCACGTGCTTATTTCATGGTGGACATGAGCGTGCCTTCTGCCTACGTTCAGTTTCTCCGGTCCATCATGCCCAATAAGCCGCGGTCAGAGCTTTACACCATGCTCGGTCTGGGCAAGCAGGGCAAGACTATGTTTTTTCGTGACCTGCGCTATCACCTTCATCACTCGGCGGACCAGTTCATTGTCGCGCCCGGAATACGTGGGTTGGTGATGCTGGTATTCACGATGCCGTCGTATCCCTATGTCTTCAAATTGATCAAGGATGTATTTGGGGCATCGAAGGAGGTGGATCATGAGACTGTTCGCCGGAAGTATCAGTTGGTAAAGCAGGTCGATCGCGTCGGTCGCATGGCGGATACGCTGGAGTTCTCATATGCCGCGCTGCCAAAATCCCGTTTTTCGAGTGAACTCATTGCCGAGCTTTATGCGCTTGCGCCCTCGCTCATAGAAGTGGATGGCGAGGACCTGATAATCAAGCACCTTTACATCGAACGGCGCATGGAGCCGTTGAATATTTATCTTGAGCGCGCCGAGCGCACCGGTCAGGTTGAATTGATCGACAGTGTTGTGCTTGAGTACGGAAATGCCATTCGCGAGCTGGCCATTTCCAATATTTTTCCCGGTGATTTGTTGTGGAAGAATTTTGGCGTCACTCGTTACGGTCGCGTCGTGTTCTACGACTACGACGAGATTGAATATATGACGGACTGCAATTTCAGGCGGATTCCGCCTGCTCCGGATTTCGAAACGGAGATGTCGGGCGAGGTATGGTACGCAGTCAAGAAGAATGATATTTTTCCAGAGGAATTCGCCACATTTCTGCTGGTTTCCGATCGCATCAAGACGGCTTTTATGAAGTATCACGCCGATCTGCTCGACGTGAGATTTTGGCAGGATGCACAAGAGGCTATTCGCAACGGAGCGGTGAAAGATTTTTTCCCGTATCCCGAGTCCATCCGCTTCCGCAATTTTCCAGCGGTAGAGAGCTCGACGCATTGAGATGTCAACGTATTGAGATTTCGACTTGTCGCGCCTTATCCTGCTAAATAAGCCGTTTGGCGTGCTGACCCAGTTCAGCGCCGAAAGCGGTCGTGAGACGCTCAAGGATTTCGTTTCAGTTCCCGATGTGTACCCTGCCGGGCGACTGGATGCTGATTCCGAGGGTTTGGTGGTCTTGACTGATAGCGGTGCTTTGCAAGCGCGAATTAGTCATCCTCGACACAAGCTTGATAAGCGTTATTGGGTACAGGTCGAGGGCTGCCCGACAGAGGCGGCTCTGGAGGTCATGACGGAGGGCTTGGATCTGGGTGACTTTGTGACGGCGTCTTGCCAGTGCCGACTTATTGCAGAGCCTGAAGATCTTTGGCCGCGAATGCCGCCGATTCGGGTTCGGCGCGCAATTCCAACCTCATGGATTGAGGTTGTGTTGCGTGAGGGCAAGAATCGGCAAATACGACGGATGACTGCAAAAATTGGCTATCCTTGTTTGCGTCTGATTCGTTATTCGATTGGAACGTGGACATTGGATGGATTGCAACCGGGTGAGTGGCGGGATGCTGTGCATTGACGTGAGGACTTGATAATGAACTGTGTAGTGATCGCAATCTTGATAGCGCTTTTTGGCGGTAGCGGCGATGTGTTGGCGCAACAGGTTTTGCCGGTGGTGGAGTTGACGGCCGGGATGCATCGTATCGAAGCTGAAGTCGCCGCCACCCAGGATCATCGTATTACGGGATTGATGCAACGCAAACAGATGCCGCCGCAACGGGGAATGTTGTTTGTGTTTCCGCAGGAGGCGCGTCAGTGCATGTGGATGAGGAATACTTACTTGCCCTTATCGGTTGCCTTCCTGGATGGCGCTGGGAATATCATCAATATTGAAGACATGCAACCGCACACGGAAGAAAATCACTGTGCGACGCGCGAATCCCGATTTGCTCTGGAAATGAACCTGGGATGGTTCAAGAGCAAGGGTTTGGTAGCGGGAAGCCGGATTTCAGGGACGGAAAAGCTACCTGCTGGACGGTGACGCGGGCTCGCTCAAAGAAATCGATCGAGCAAGCGACGGCTGGTTTTGTCCAGGATCAGCAAGTCCTTGATCAAATATTGAATTGAGTGACCGTCCGAGATCAGCAAGGCGCTCTTGCCTAATTGGCGAATATCTTCTTCGCCACGCAGGACAAAAGATGTTGTGCCGCGATCCGTATCAACAAACCAGGTGCTCGGCGTGGCAAAGCTCGAGACACTTTTGAGGCGGGTTATCGTTGGCATGAATTCGCGTCGAGCAAGTTCTTGCTCGACAAGTGTGCGGATCTCCGTAGGCAATTCGGACAAATCTTGAATCCACGCCAATTCGCAGCCATTTTGCGCCACTAGGGAAATGCCCTCATCAGGTGCTGCGATCGGAAAGGCGCGCACGGCGTGGACATTCTCATGGGTGACGGCATCCGCGTCGGTCAGAACGAGGCGTCCGAAGGCGTTCCGGGTGAGTTCAAAACTTGGGATCTGCATGGTGTGCCCTTATTTATTCGGCGTTAGCAAATGCTGTGTGCTGAGCGACTTCGGCGTTTCGCGCTTGAGCCTCATATAAGCGGTAGTAGGCACCTTGCCGGGCTATCAACTCGTCGTGACCGCCCACTTCGACAATTTCTCCGCGATCCATAACTACGAGGCGATCCGCCTTGTGCAGCGTTGAGAGCCGATGTGCAATGGCGATTGTTGTCCGTCCGGCAACGAGGTTGTCCAGCGCGCGCTGTATTTCTTTTTCAGTTTCGCTATCAACCGACGATGTTGCTTCATCGAGAATCAGGATTCGCGGATTTATCAAGAGTGCACGTGCAATTGAAATTCTTTGGCGCTCCCCACCGGATAGACCTTGTCCGCGCTCGCCGACGAGCGAGTCATAACCCATGGGCAAACGCAATATGAATTCATGGGCGTGGGCGGCGCGTGCGGCGGCGATGATTTCTTGGCGGGTGGCGTCAGGTTTGCCATAGGCAATGTTTTCTGCGATCGAGCCGAAAAAGAGGAAAGGTTCCTGAAGAACCAAACCGATGTGGCGACGATAGTCAGCCACCGGGAACGAGCGGACGTCGATTCCGTCGACGCGAATTGCACCGTCAGTGACATCATAAAATCGGCATATCAGGTTAACTAATGTGCTTTTGCCCGACCCGCTGTGTCCTACCAGGCCAATCATTTCCCCCGGCTGGACGCTCAGCGACAGGCCGCGGATGACAGAGCGGTTGCCGTAGCGAAAGCCGATGTCGCGCAGCTCGATCGCACCGTTGACGCTCTTGACATGAACCGGGTTCGTGGGTTCGGGAACGTTGGAAACGTGGTCGAGAATATCGAAGATGCGTTTGGCGCCGGCCGCGGCCTTTTGAGTCACCGAGACTATTCGGCTCATTGAATCCAGCCGACCGTAGAAGCGGCCGATATATGCGAGGAATGCGGTCAGCACGCCGACGCTAATATCGTGTTGCGACACCTGCCATATGCCGAAAGCCCAGACCACCAGTAGTCCCATTTCGGTGAGCAGGCTAACCGTAGGCGAGAACAGCGACCAGGTCTTGTTCAGACGATCGTTGATCAGCAGGTTGTGGCGGTTGGCTTCGCGAAAGCGCAGCGTTTCGCGTTTTTCCTGCGCAAAAGCCTTGACCACGCGAATGCCGGGGATGGTGTCGGCCAGTATGTTGGTGACCTCTCCCCACACGCGGTCGATTTTCTCAAAGCCGGTGCGTAGACGATCGCGAACAATGTGGATCATCCAGCCGATAAAGGGCAGCGGAATCAAGGTGACGAGGGCCAGCCAGGGGTTGATGCTGAAGAGGATGATCGCTGTCATTGTGATCATCAGCACGTCACTGACGAAATCGAGCGCGTGCAGTGAGAGGAAAACGGCGATACGATCACTTTCCGAGCCGATTCGTGATATCAGGTCGCCGGTGCGTTTGCCCCCGAAATATTCGAGCGAAAGCTGCAGCAGGTGCTCATAGGTGGTTGTGCGCAGGTCGGCGGCGATGCGCTCTGACGCGAGTGCAAGAATATAGGTTTTGGCCCAGCCCAGTCCCCAGGAAACTAAGGCCGCGCCAAAGAGCCCGAGCATGTAGAACGCGACCTTGGTCGGCTCAATGTGGGCGCCGCTTTGGAAGGGAATCAGCACCTCGTCCATCAGCGGCATTGCCAGATAAGGGGGAATCAACGTGGCCGCCGTGGAACCAAGCATCAGCAGGAACCCGATCAGCAGTTGACGGTTATAGGGTTTGGCGAAACGACTCAGGCGCAACAAGGTCCAGGTCGAGGGCGGTGTTTGCTCGATCCGGGTACAGATCGGACACTCATCCTGCAAGGGTTCGAGCGGCGTCTTGCATTTGGGGCAGACGTTATCGGTATCGCGCACGGGCGGATTGCCCGATACCAGGCTTTCAAGCTGAATGCCGAATTCGTTGATGACGCGCAAAGCGGCCAGGTTCTGCCCCAGCGTGTAGCGCCAGCTGCCCAAACAACGTGCTTGGTCGACAAGTTCCAGTGTGCCAACGCCTGCATGATCAAAGTGTTTCAGGGAAAGGCCCTCTCGCAGCGGCCACTCGTGCCATTTGGATTCACCGGGGTCGAGGGCAATGATCCGGGTGCGCGTAAGCACGACGATGCCGTGACCAAAGCGAAGCGTCGCATCGAGGTCAACTTCGACCCAGTCAAGCACGTTGTCCCCGGTTGGCAGGCGCGATTCGATGTCGTTGAGAAAGATCTCAGGGAGTTGTCTGGAAAGCGAGGTCAGGAGTACGGGAGCGGTAACTGTGGCTGGGTTCGTCATCAATGTTTTGAACGCAATAGTGAAGCCGGCAAAACGGCTGTTGAAGGGAGCTTATCGGCGATTAAGGTGATGATATTGCCAGAACAAATGGGTGGGCAGTTAGCTCCGGACAACCCAACATTGAAATTTGTGACGAATAATTGAGGTATTCTGAGCGACAGTTTGATTCACGTAAACATTCTTGTGCGATAAACAGTGTAGTTCCCGTTTACCTTCGTGATAGTGCAACATGAAAAACAAAGACATCAAGTTTCTCCGGGTTACACAGCTTCGCGGGCCCAATATCTGGACTTACCGTCCCGCGATTGAAGCGTGGGTAGATATTGGTGATCTCGAGGACTGCCCATCCAATACGATCCCGGGCTTTTACGAGCGCCTGAATACATTTCTTCCGGGTCTGATGGAGCACCGCTGCGGAATTTACGAACGTGGTGGATTCATGCAACGCGTGCGCGAAGGAACCTGGCCGGCCCATATATTGGAACATGTGGTTATTGAGCTACAGAATCTGGCCGGCATGCAGACCGGTTTTGGTCAGACGCGCAGTACTACGGTTCGCGGTGTTTACAAGATGGCCGTCCGTGCGCGCGACGAACGGGTCAGTCGTGCTGCAATTGAGTTCGGCAGAGATCTGGTTATGGCGGCCATTGAGGACACATCGTTCGATGTCGCCAAGGCAGTCAAAGGCTTGACTGATCTCGTCGAGCAACATTGCTTCGGCCCGACGACCGCCTGTATCGTGAATGCTGCGACAGCGCGGAGCATTCCGTCCATGCGCCTGAATGACGGCAACCTTGTTCAGCTAGGCCAAGGTAATGCGCAACGGCGAATATGGACCGCCGAAACTGATCAGACCAGTGCTATTGCAGAGGGCATTGCAAGCGACAAGGATCTGACCAAATCCTTGCTTCAAGCCTGTGGCGTCCCGGTTCCCGACGGGCGTACGGTCGAAAGCCCTGAGGAGGCATGGGAAGCTGCAGTGGACATCGGTCTGCCGGTCGTG
>CAZAGR010000122.1:0-5886 GCA_964484585.1 uncultured Propionivibrio sp.
CACAATGATGTATGTGATGATGGGAATGATAAGGACGAGCGAGATCGTGCGGCGATTAAGCCAGTCTCCATGACCGGAGAAGGCGAGCGAGAACGCCGTCCATGAAAGCGGGACGCCGAGTACGCCGATATACATAATCTTTGCCATGAGAATTTTGAATTGCAGATCTAGGCTGACCAGCCCAAGGATGTAAAAAAGCGACCACCACGCCGCGAAGAAACACATCGCCGCAAATGGAATAGCTGCCAGATTTTGCCGCCGCCGCAAGGCATAAATACCCATTGTCAGGGTAAGCGTGATGGATATAACCCAGGGGATGATGTATATGGTTGATTGCATGTCCGTATTTTACCCCACGCGCTTATTTGGTTTATGATGATATAGTTGCAGAGGCACGGCCAAATTCCGTCAGTAGGTTAAAATCAACAACGTGACAATTAAGACGCTTAATAGCATAAATTAATGCGCGTTCTTATCCGAAGAAACACGAAGCGAAATCCAGCAGGGTGAAGAATGAACCAAAAAATTCTAGGAACTATTTATGATAACGAGGAGGACAGGCAATTGGCGCGCATATTAGCCGCCATTATTTGGGCTTCGTTCAGTATATATATCTTCGTTATTTCAGCCGGTTTTTTTTACAATAACGATCGGATGTTAATTGGCGTGGCGCTGGCGGGCGGCGCTTTGCAAATTATGCCGTTGATGTTACTCAGACGCCAGTATTTGCGCGCAAGCAGTTTGATCGTTGTATTGGGTAATCTTGCCGCAGTAACCATTATAGCCACCATAGGTCAGGGAATTCGCGATCTCGCAATTGTAGGATTTCCCGTCATTCTCATTTTTGCAAGTTTGACTTTGACTCCCGCATTTTTTCGATTGTGCGTGGGGTTGGAGCTGGCAGCAGTTTGCTGGCTGGTTTTTGGCGAAAACTACGGCTGGTTTGTCACAAAGCCCTTTGACGGGGATTTTGCTAACTGGCTTTATCTTATAGGCACGACTCTTCTTTTATTGGTTACAGCTCTGGCGATAGACCTGCTGACAACAAATGCGCGCAAGAATCTGGAATTAGCGCGGCAGGAAATTACACAACGCAAACGGGTGGAAGAGGAACTGAAAAATAGCGAGAGGCGCTTCCACGTATTGATAGAGCACGGACGGGATAATATCTCCCTGTTAGCGGCAGATGGAACCTTGCTATGGGAAAACCCATCACTCAACCATATATTAGGTTATACAGCAGATCAGTTCAAAGGGCATAATATTTTCGAACTTATGCATCCCGACGATCAGGTATGGGTAAGCAGCCTGTATGCGCAAGTCGTTCAAACATCGGGGAGCATTCAGCAGGGTGAATTCCGATTGCGGCACGCCGACGGTACATGGCGCTGGATCGAATGCTCAGCTACCAACCTGCTCGATAACCCAAGTGTTCAAGCTATCGCCGTCAACTATCGCGACATTTCCGCACGCAAGCGCGCGGAAGATGAATTGTTCCAGAAAAAGAGTATGCTTGACACGATCATGGAAAGTATTTCAGAGTCTATATTTGTTAAAGACATAGACGGAAAATATATCGTCATGAATGAAGCCGGAGCACGAACGCTCGGCTACAGCGTCGCCGATGTCATTGGGCGCACAGATTTGGATTTACTACCCCTTGAAACAGCCAATGAATTCCGAAAGATGGATGCAGATACAATCGCGGGCGGGCAAATGTACGAACGCGAAGAAATCGGCAAAATTAATGGCAAAACAATTGTCTTCCTCGCGCATAAAACGCCGTGGCGCGACAATTCAGGGAAAATCCTCGGCGTTATCGGCGTGTCAACGGATATCACCGTGCGCAAACAGGCGGAGGAATTGCTCCTTTATCAAGGCACACATGATGCGCTAACGGGCATTTACAATCGCACTTTTTTTGAGGTGGAACTTGCGCGGTTTGAGCGCAGCCGCGAATATCCCACCAGCATAATCATCGCGGATATGGACTATTTGAAAGTTGCAAATGACACTCAGGGACACGCGGTCGGCGATCAGCTGCTGCGAAATGCCGCAAACGCGCTGCGCTCGGCGTTCCGAGAGAGCGACGTACTGGCGCGCATTGGCGGTGATGAATTTGCCGTGTTATTGCCCTCCACAGATTCGAAAATCGCAGAACAAATTATGAGCCGCATAAAGCAACAACTGGCAGAGCATAATATCAAACATCCTGAATTACCCATACAGTTATCGCTTGGCATGGCAACGGCCGAGAAAAACAACATTACCGAAGCCCTCGAAATCGCCGATCGGCGCATGTATGCAGACAAAGCCGCGCGTAAATCAAAAGCCAATCATTAAAGTCTAATTTCTATAAAGAGACGGTCACCCGCTTGGCAAGGTGACCGTCTCTTTATTTCACATCCAACTTATCCATCAAAAACGCGAAATCCTGAGCGACTTCTTTGAGATGATCATACCGTCCGCTGGCGCCCGCGTGACCGGAGTCGTAATTAACATAAAGCAGAATTTGACGATCGTCCGTCTTCATCTCGCGCAGTTTGGCAGCAAACTTGGCTGGCTCCCAAAAAGGTACGCGCGGGTCGTTCAATCCCGTAGAGATAAGCATGTTGGGATATTCCGTTGCGCGGATTTGATTATAGGGAGAATACGAAAGCATATAATCAAATTGTTCTTTAATTTCAGGGTTTCCCCATTGCGTGTGTTCAAGCGTGGTCAATGGAATGGTCGGATCGCTCATGCTGGTGACCACATCCACAAACGGGACTTTGCATAGCACCGCTTTGAACAAGTCGGGGCGCATGGTGACACAGGCGCTGACAAGCAGCCCGCCCGCAGAAGCGCCCTGAATGGCAAACTTCTCCTTCGAGGTATATCCCTCTGTAATAAGATGTTCGGCGCAGGCAATGAAATCGGTGAAAGTGTTCTTCTTGTTGAGCATCCTGCCAGATTCGTACCACTCGCGCCCCATGTCATATCCGCCGCGAATGTGGGCAATGATGAAGATAAATCCGCGGTCGATCAGGCTGAACCAATTGGGGCTGAACCACACATCAATGGTCGCGCCGTACGCGCCATAGCCGTACATCAACGCGGGGTTATTGCCGTCTTTCTTCAATCCTTTTTTATAAACAATAGACATGGGAACTTGCGTACCGTCCGGCGCGGTGGCGTGGATGCGCTCGGCTGCATATTGTGATTTATCATAGCCACTGGGAATTTCATCCACTTTCTTGATCTCCCATTCGCCGGTATCCACGGCATAATCCACGACCGTGTAAGGCGTAATGAAAGATGAGTAATTAAAACGCAAAACCGTTGCTTCAAACTCGGAATTGCCTTCCAGAAAGATGTTGTAAGCCGGTTCGGGGAATTGCACGTAGAGGATATTGCTCACGCCGTCGGCGGCGCTCAAGCGCAGTTGTTTAAGCCCGCCTTTGCGCTCGGTGAGCACGATAAAATTCTCGAAGGTATCGACTGATTCTAAAAGAACATCGGCGCGGTGCGGAACAACATCTTTCCAGTTTTCCCTGCCACAGGATTCCACCGGGGCGGCGCTCAACTTGAAGTTTTTCGCGTCTGCATTATTAACAATAAAAAACCTGCCTTGATGATGCGCGGCATAATATTCCAAACCATCCACGCGCGGCTGGAGAACCTTCAACTCTCCGGCGGGATGATTCGCATCGATAAAGCGCATCTCACGCGTATCAGTCGCGACGTGATAGGTCATGATGAAAGCGTCATCGCGGGTTTTGTGGAAATATAAAAAGTAAGTCTCATCGACTTCGTGATACAGCAGCACATCTTCCTTTGGGTCGGTATTGAGTTTATGGCGGAATAATTTTTCGGGGCGCTGCGAATCATTCAACATGACGTAAAAGACCGTTTCATTATCGTTCCCCCACTCAATACCCATGCACTCATACGCGCTGCCCAAAGTTTTTTCTATCACCTCAGGGTACAACCCGCCGGTGATTAAATCTTTGATGTATAAAGTGTATTCCTCCCTGCCGCCCACATCCAAGCCGTACGCGAGTTTGTTCCCATCCGGGCTGACCACGAATCCGCTGACGCTGCAAAACGATTTGCCTTCCGCCAGTTTATTTTGGTCCAGTAAAATTTCCTCCGCCGCGTCAAGCGAGCCTTTTTTACGGCAATAAATAGGGTATTGTTTCCCCTTTTCATTGCGCGTGTAATAAAAGTATTCACCCTGCTTATCTGGCGCACTAGCGTCATCTTCTTTTATCCGCGATTTCATCTCGTTAAATAATTTCTCCTGCAACGGCTTGGTGTGCTGCATCATCTCTTCGAGATAATCGCTTTCGGCGCGTAAATAACCAAGCGTTTCAGGGTTTTCTTTATCACGCAGCCAGTAGTAATCATCCACGCGGGTTTCGCCGTGCTGGGTAATTTTGTGCGGGCGTTTGGGGGCAACTGGAAATGAAGTCATAAATTCTCCTATCGATATTCTTTGGATGACAACCCGCTTGCATTTATAAGCGAGCTATCTTTGCGGATGTAAATATCGCTGTCGAGCAATTGATATTGATCGTTTCCGCGCATATAAGCGGGTAAAGCAATAAAGTTATCCGCAATGAGATCGGGCGCTAATTGTCCAATACTGTATGCATAATTCCACTTGTTATGGCCCGGATAAAACTCGCCCATGCCCTGCCCCTTGGCGACAATGGGATCGTTCAAGCCGAGCAAGTCTATGGTCGCGCGGTTTGAGAAATATGGAATCTGTCCCGCCGCGTGGACGGCAACCACCGCCGCGGGGTCGGTGTTCTGCGCGATGTGCAGCGCGAGCCTTACGCGGCGAATATCCGCTTTGAGCAGGGGCGCGTTGTCAATGGAGTACATGACCCACGGTTCGCCGCTAATGACAATCAACACCATCAACGCGACAGTGATGGCGGGATTCGTCTTGAACAAAGATGCTCGGGCTGTTTCAAGGTCAGACAAAACGCGGCTCATCATCCAACTGAATAAAATGATCAGCGCGGGCATACCCTGTGTGATGAAACGATTCGCGGCGTTGGTCTCCGGCTCGGCATAGTCGCCGCCAACGTAAATCGAGTAGGCGCATTGGGCGAGGAAAATACCGAAGAGTAAAAATACTTCGCGGGTATATTGCTTATAAAATACAACCACCGCGACTGAAAACAAAAACAGGAAAAGCACATCACGCGCGGCAAATTCATTAAAGACCAGCAATCCATGCCGAACACGCTCGTATAACGTGTAACCTGTCACTTTTTGATAATAAGTTGTGGGGAGAAAATCTCCGAAATAAATTTGCTGAAAATAAAGCACAGCAAGCGTGGAGAGAATCACCGCCGCCGCAGGGAGGATAAATCCGCGCTTGTCTTTGAGGAAGATATAAAAGACAATCAGCGCCGCCGCGATGAGCGCATCAATGCGGACAAAAATTGCCAGCGCGAGAAAAACTCCGATGAGCGCTGAATTTCTTTTTGAAATCGCAAGCCACAGCGCGGCATTCATTAATAAAACTAATAGCCCCACTTCCATGCCGCGCAATGACCAGAACACCAGCGGAAAATAAAACGCCGTAATAGTTGCAGCCAGCACAGGCGCGTATTTAGATTCGGGCGCGAGGGTTTCGGCGATCTTGTGGACGCAGAAAATGTTACCGAGCAGAATCAACACCGAGGCGAGCATCACCGCGAGCGAAATCTTGGAAGGGGGGAACGGGAAGAAGTGTAACAACCCCATATAAAGAGTCCAGCCGAGATTGGTAAATCCCTGCACGGGCGCTTCGCCAATGTTCCAGACCAGCCCGTGTCCTTGTGCAAGGTTGCGCGCGTAACGCATGGAAATCATCGCGTCGTCTACGAGCGTGAAATAACGTTCGCCTTT
>CAZAGR010000122.1:5986-7783 GCA_964484585.1 uncultured Propionivibrio sp.
CGTAACGCATGGAAATCATCGCGTCGTCTACGAGCGTGAAATAACGTTCGCCTTTTACAATGAAAGAAGCGCTTGCAATAAAAGCAAGATAAAAAAATGCGGAACTAAAGAGAAGGATTTTTAGAGGGGATATTTTTTTCATGAACAGAATGATTATACCGCGCCCTTTGGTGGCGTTTTGTTCAGCGAATCGCGTCACCTGCGCGCAAAATTCCAATAATGCCGACGAGAATCCAAAATAGATTCAACACGGTGTAAGCCTGATCTTTTTTAAGCATAGAACACCATGAAAGGATAATGGCGTCTGTCGTATTGAATATCCAAACGAACATAAACGGGCTTTGAGGTCCCAGCCAGCTTACGAGGCTGAAACTAAAAATCCTCATTAGCACGCCCGTCATTTCAATAACGCGGATATTTTTTAGAATGAAAGCATTGATATTTTGCATAAACGACTCCTGACACTAAAGAATGAAAAAGTATAGCAGAACCCCATTTCCGGAGTTCTTTTCCTCATTGACAAAACAGGTAAGATGCGTAAAATAGCCAGCATCTATGAAACCAATGAACATTTATTTACATTGCTTGTGTCTATCGCGGGGCTCGTAGCCAACGCCTGAGACAGACCTTAGCAGTCAACGCATTCATCAGACGGTTGGACGACCCCCGCTTGCAAACCTTTGCATAGTGTGTGGCGTTTGTTCGCCGTCTTTTTGTTTACGTTGGCTGCTTTTTATTTTAACGAGGAAGTATGACTTTACTGGATTTTAGAGTTACTGGATTAAATACCATTCCATTGGATGGGCTTGCCGCGCACGTCGGCGATACCCCGTTGCTGCCCCTGCGCCGCGTCACGCGGAATTTATCTGCGCGCGTGCAGATATTTGCGAAAGCGGAATGGTTCAACCCCGGAGGATCGGTCAAAGACCGCCCCGCGTTGAACATCATCCGCAGCGCAATTGCCAACGGAGATATTGGAAACGGCAAACGCTTATTAGATTCAACCTCGGGCAATATGGGAATTTCATACGCGACTTTCGCGGCAAGCTTGGGCATATCGGTGACGCTGGCAGTGCCTGCCAATGCCAGCCCTGAACGCATTATGTTATTGCGCGCGCTCGGCGCGGAGGTGATTCTCACCGACCCGACAGAAGGCTCAGATGGCGCGATCCTCAAGGCGCGCGAACTCGCGGCTGAAAATCCAGACCTATATTGGTACGCGAATCAATATAACAATCCTGCAAATTGGCAGGCGCATTATTTATCCACCGGACCTGAAATCGCGGCGCAAACAAATGGACAGATCACGCATTTTATCGCGGGGCTTGGCACATCCGGAACGCTGACAGGGACCGGCAAATATTTGCAAGAAGAAATGCCCAATGTAAAAGTTATTTCCTTTCAACCGGACGCGCCCTTTCACGGGCTTGAAGGACTCAAACACATGCCCAGCGCGATCAAACCCGGCATTTATGATGAAGCGCTGGCAGGAACTCCGCTTGAGGTTAAGACCGAAGCCGCGCATGAAATGGTAAGAAAGCTTGCGCGCGAAGAAGGTTTGTTCGTGGGGATATCCTCCGGCGCGGCGGCTGTCGCGGCGCTTGAAGTTGCGAGTCAATTAGATGAAGGCGTGGTTGTAACTGTCTTCCCCGATGCAGGCTATAAATATTTGAGCGATAAAAATTTATGGGAGCAGAAATGATGGGTCTCGATACGCCCCGCAAAGAACGCGGGGCTACTCGACTGGGCGCGGTCACCAATTGCGGTTTTATGCGCCCATTTCGCGGGGCTAAAGCC
>CAZAGR010000123.1:0-7781 GCA_964484585.1 uncultured Propionivibrio sp.
GTCATGCGCCACCAGCGTCTTGCCAGCGGCATAGCCGAGGCGCATGACCAACTCGGGCGTTATTGGCGATTCGCCGACTCGTCCGCGCACACCATCTGTTCCGAAATATTTGCGTCCCATCAAAAATCCTCCATTGCTTTCACGATCGCCAGTGCATCGCGGGTTGCCGCGACATCATGCACGCGAACAATGCGGGCGCCTCGTTGAACTGCAATCACATGCGCCGCGACGCCGGCATAGATGCGCTCACCCGCACTCTGCCCGGTAAGCAATCCAAGCATCGACTTACGCGACAATCCTACCAGCAAAGGTAATCCTGGAACCACCAACTCTGACAGCCGGCGCAACAGTTGCAGATTATGTCCCAAGG
Organism: uncultured Propionivibrio sp.; assembly: GCA_964484585.1. Lineage (GTDB taxonomy): Bacteria > Pseudomonadota > Gammaproteobacteria > Burkholderiales > Rhodocyclaceae > JADKHX01. The sequence goes on from CAZAGR010000123.1 coordinate 371, forward strand.
TTTTGCCGAAACCGAAGCCCGGATCAACGATGATTCGATTCAAGGCGATGCCAGCCATTTCTGCAGCAGCAACCCGTTCAGCCAGATAAGCAGCGACCTCCGCCACGACATCATCATAGTGCGGCTGATCCTGCATGTTGCCCGGCTCACCCTGCATATGCATCAGACAGACTCCCGCATTACTGTTGGCGACCAACTCCAACGAACCGGGTGCGCGCATGGCGGAAATATCGTTGATCATATCTGCGCCGGCGCTCAAGACGGCACGCATCACCGCCGGTTTAACGGTGTCGATGGACAGCGGAACACCGCACGCTGAAAGACCCTCGATTACCGGCAGCAGTCGATCGATTTCCTGTTGCGCAGAAACAGGCTGTGCGCCCGGGCGAGACGATTCGGCGCCAATATCAAGAATATCCGCACCGTCGCCCACCTGACTCAGCGCATGGGCAATCGCCGCCGTTACGTTGCCAGAAAAGCCGTCGCTGGAAAAGGAGTCATCGGTCAGATTTACAATGCCCATGATCAAGGGCTTACCCGCATCGAGGACGAATCGACCGCAATGAAATGCCTGAATCATTAGCTGTCAGCCACCGACGAAAAGCTCCAGCGGCCGCGTAAAACGAAGAACGACTCAGGCAGGCGCGGTCGCCGTCGGCCCGGCATCCAAAGTATCACTCGCCGCCCTGGGTACCGGCGGCAGACTTGAAATCTTGGGCGGACGGGGTGGTTTACCGGCCATGATGTCGTTGATCTGATCGGCATCGATGGTTTCCAACTCCAGCAACGCCGCGGTCATCGCCTCGACCTTGTCGCGATTATCCTCAAGCAGGCGCCGGGCGCGGGAATATTGCTCATCCAGAATTCGGCGGATCTCGACATCCACTTTCTGCATGGTGGATTCCGACACGTTCTTGTGCGTGGTCACCGAACGTCCCAAGAAAATTTCACCTTCCTCCTCGCCGTACACCATCGGACCCATACTCGCCGACATGCCCCACTGCGTAACCATGCGTCGCGCCAAATCCGTCGCACGCTGAAAATCGTTTGACGCACCGGTGGTCATCTGCTTCATGAACAACTCTTCCGCGATCCGACCACCGTACAACACGGTGATCGTACTCAACAAACGATCGCGATCCTGGCTGTAACGCTCCTGATCAGGCAACTGCATGGTCAGACCCAAGGCTCTGCCGCGAGGAATGATGGTGACTTTATGCACCGGATCTGTGTTGGGCAGCAGTTTGGCCACCACGGCATGACCGGATTCGTGATACGCCGTATTTCTTCGCTCTTCCTCTGGCATGACCATCGACCGGCGCTCGGCGCCCATCATGATTTTGTCCTTGGCACGTTCAAAATCTTCCATGTCGACAAGGCGTTTATTTGCACGGGCGGCAAAAAGCGCAGCCTCATTGACCAGGTTGGCGATGTCGGCACCAGCAAAACCGGGACATCCGCGCGCCAGAATCATCGGATCCACATCAGGTGCCACGGGTACCTTGCGCATATGTACTTTGATGATCTGCTCACGTCCACGAATATCAGGCAGAGGCACCACCACCTGGCGATCGAAACGGCCGGGGCGCAGCAAGGCCGGATCAAGAACATCGGGTCGATTGGTGGCTGCGATCACGATCACGCCAACCGACGGCTCGAAACCATCCATCTCCACGAGCATCTGGTTCAACGTCTGCTCACGCTCGTCGTTGCCACCACCCAATCCGGCGCCACGCTGGCGGCCCACGGCATCCAGTTCGTCAATAAAAATGATGCACGGTGATTGTTTTTTGGCCTGTTCAAACATGTCGCGCACACGTGCCGCGCCGACACCAACAAACATTTCAACAAAGTCGGAACCCGAGATCGAGAAGAAAGGTACCTTGGCCTCGCCCGCAATCGCCTTGGCCAGCAGGGTTTTGCCCGTGCCCGGCGAACCTACGAGCAACACCCCACGCGGAATTCGACCGCCCAGCTTTTGAAACTTGGTGGGATCGCGCAGGAAGTCGACCATTTCGGAGAGTTCTTCCTTGGCTTCGTCACAGCCGGCGACGTCGCCAAAGGTGACGACATTGGTGGACTCATCCATCATCCGTGCACGACTCTTGCCGAACGAAAAAGCGCCCCCCTTGCCGCCCCCCTGCATCTGACGCATGAAGAATACCCAGACACCGATCAACAGGAGCATTGGAAACCATGAGACAAATATGCTCATCAGGAAAGACTGCTCTTCCTCTGGTTTGGCGACCACTTTCACGTTGTATTTCAGCAGGTCGGAAACCATCCACAGATCGGGCGGGGAATACGAAGTGATTTTCTTGCCATCGACAGTCGTTGCCTCCAGAGTCCGTCCCTGGATCAAGACTTTGGTAATGCGGCCCAGCTTCACTTCCTCGAGAAATTCCGAGTACTCAAGCATATTGGTGGCCGTCTGTCGGGTGTTGAATTGATTGAACACCGACATCAGCACGATGCCGATCACCAGCCAGATTGCCATATTCTTGAACATGTTATTCACTGTGCTGCCTCACTTTCACGCCAAATCCCGCTCAGAGCTGAGCGGGCTCAATTCCTAACACTATCTAAAGCCTCTAAAGCCAATTCTAGTCCCAGATTCTAATCCGCACTGCCGACTGCCAAACGTTTCCGTCTGCCCAGCAGATACACCTCTGCACTTCTGTCGCGCGATGCCGCCGGCTTTCGGACGTGCAAGGCGTCAAACACCTCGGCCACTGCCTTGCGTAACTCCATGTAACCGGTTCCCTGAAACACCTTCACCAACAAATCGCCGCCCGGTTTCAGATGTGAAGCACAAAAATCAAGCGTCAATTCGGCTAGGTAAGTTCCGCGCGCCTGATCCGACGAGGCAATTCCAGTTAAATTGGGGGCCATATCGGATAAAACAAGGTCCACCTGCTTACCGCCAAGCGCCTTGGCTAACTCCGCCAAAGTCGCATTCTCGTGAAAATCGCCTTGGATGAACTCAACGCCACGCATAGGGTCCATCGGAAGGATATCCAGCGCAATAACGCGACCGTGGCCACCGAGACGTTTAGCAGTCACCTGCGACCAACTGCCGGGTGTCGATCCCAGATCCACGACGGTCATGCCAGGCTTGATCAACTTGTCGCGGTCATCGATCTCGATCAACTTGAATGCCGCGCGGGCGCGCCAACCGTCCGTTTTGGCACGCAGGACATAGGGATCATTCACATGCGCCTGCATCCATACCTTGCTCTTTTTATGTTTCTTGCTCTTCAGGGTCACGTTAGAATCCGACCATGAACGAAACCACCACCCCCAAAACTGCTCAATTGAGCCCCGAGCGCCGCAGATCCCTGCGCGCCGATGCCCATCACCTGAATCCTGTCGTCTCGATCAGCCAGAAGGGGCTCACACCCTCGGTTCTTGCCGAGATCGACCGCAGTCTCAAGGTCCACGAACTGATCAAAATTAGACTGTACGGCATTGAACGCGACATACGTGAAGCACTGTTTGCCGAGATATGCAGCACCTTGGCCTGCGCCCAAGTTCAGCATATCGGTAATCTTTTGGTGCTCTGGCGTGCGAAACCGATTTCGCTGAAATCGGCCGAAAAATCGGCTCCGGCGGGACGGCGTCCGGCCAGCAAGAAGCCGATCAAGGCCCCGACGAAGAAGCAAGCTTTGGCAGCCGATGGCCGAAATGCGGCGGGTCGCCCGCTGCGCAATCGCGTCGTCAAGAAAAACATCGGTCACTGAGCAGATTCTCGTCTGCTCAGGCTGTCGGAGGCGCGAGACAGCCCGCGTTCCTGCATCAGCACCAAGGCAATCCCCAGCAGGGTTTGCAGGCCGAACAGCCCGCTGGACACTCCGTGCCAGAAATTAAAGCGGTCGAGGACATCGCCCATCATCACTTCGCCAGGCGCGACTTCCGCCTTGATAGTCGCAAAGACAGGCGATACACCGAAGTGACCGGCCAAGGTCAATGCGAACATCAGCACGACGATCCAGAACAGGCGCTGCCTTAGCAAAACACGCAAAGGGCGCAAAGACCTAGTCGCGCGCACGCCTAAAAAAGCCAGCAAATAAATTCCGCAAATCATGCCAAGCCAGGCAAGGGCTGAAAAAATCGCCCCGGCCAGGCTTCCCGCCAAGGCTCTGTCGGCCAGACGAAAAAACAGCAAGGGCGCCACCAGATAACCTACGACCAGCATGCCGCCAACCCAAAGGCTGATGGCTATGCGGTAGAGCGCAACGGGCGCCGTCTGCACCCACGCCATCACTGATCGAGACATTAAAGGTAGCGTACGTCCAGTATTTCGTATTCGCGCACGCCGCCAGGAGTTTGCACCACCGCGACATCACCGCCAAATTTGCCGATCAGCGCACGGGCAACGGGTGAATTAAGCGAAATCTTGCCCGCCTTGATGTCCGCCTCGTCATCACCCACGATCTGATAGGTCACGCTGTTGCCGCTGTCTGCATCTTCAAGGTCTACGGTGGCGCCGAAAACCACGCGTCCATCTACATCCAAGGAAGCGGGATCGATGATTTGCGCGTTGCCTAGCTTACCCTCCACTTCCTTGATCCGACCTTCGACAAAACCTTGCCGCTCTTTGGCGGCGTCGTACTCGGCATTCTCGGACAAGTCGCCGTGCGATCTGGCTTCGGCAATCGCGGCAATCACCTTTGGACGCTCACTTGTTTTCAGGCGATGCAGTTCATCACGCAACAGTTGTGCGCCATGCAAGGTTATGGGAAATTTTCCGCTCATATCAGCTCATGTCTCAAGTTGCTTCACAATTCAGCTCTGCGTGCAGAGACTGCAAGGAATAGGTTTCCAGACCGGCGTGACGCATGCCGGCACAGGCGGCGCGGCCGCCTTCGACGGTGGTATGGATGGTCACCCTGGCGGCCAGGGCGGACGTACGAATGGAGCGCGAATCAGCAATCGCGGTGCGTTTTTCGTCGACCGTATTGATGATCAACTGAATTTCGCCATTCTTGATCATATCGACAATGTGCGGACGTCCCTCGGTGACCTTGTTGACCACCGTGACCGGTATTCCGGCCGCCTCGATTGCCAATGCCGTACCCCGGGTTGCAACCAGTGAAAATCCCAGCGCGTGCAGTTCTCGTGCAACATCCACGGCCTTTGGCTTATCGCCTGGCTTGACGCTGATGAATGCACGCCCCGAGGTTGGCAAACGTGCGCCGGCGGCCAGCTGCGACTTGACAAATGCCTCGCCGAAGCTGCGTCCAATACCCATGACCTCGCCCGTCGACTTCATTTCGGGTCCCAACAGCGTATCAATGCCTGGAAATTTATTGAAGGGGAATACCGCTTCTTTCACTGAAAAATAGGGTGGCACAATTTCCTTCGTCACGCCCTGATCGGCCAGACTGCGACCCGCCATGCAGCGCGCAGCTATTTTCGCCAGCGGCAAACTGGTCGCCTTGGAAACAAAAGGCACGGTACGAGAAGCGCGCGGATTGACTTCCAGGACATACACCACGGCATCGTCGCCCGCACCTTCGCCATTGCCCTGAATCGCGAACTGAACGTTCATCAATCCAATCACATTCAAGCCCTTGGCCATCATCTCGGTCTGCCGCCGCAACTCATCCTGGAGCTTTACGGACAAGGAAAACGGTGGTAACGAACATGCGGAATCGCCTGAATGCACGCCCGCCTGCTCGATATGTTCCATGATGCCGCCAATGATGACTTGCTTCCCATCGCACATCGCATCCACATCGACTTCCGTCGCATCATTGAGGAATCGATCGAGCAGGACGGGCGAGTCATTGGACACTTTGATCGCATCACGCATGTAGCGCTCGAGATCCTTTTGCTCGTGCACGATTTCCATGGCGCGCCCACCCAGCACATAGCTTGGTCGTACCACCAGCGGATAACCGATTTCCGCCGCCAGACGGATGGCGTCCGGTTCGGTCCGTGCGGTGCGATTTGGCGGCTGTTTCAAGCCCAGATCGTTCAGCAATTTCTGAAAACGCTCACGGTCTTCGGCGGCATCAATCATGTCCGGCGATGTGCCGATAATGGGTACGCCGTTTGCCTCGAGTTCGCGCGCCCGCTTCAGCGGCGTTTGCCCGCCAAACTGAACGATAACGCCTGCCGGTTGCTCAACATGCACAATTTCCAGAATATCTTCCAGCGTCAGCGGCTCAAAATACAAACGATCCGAGGTGTCGTAGTCGGTTGACACAGTCTCGGGGTTGCAGTTAACCATGATGGTTTCGTACCCGTCTTCGCGCATCGCCAGCGCGGCATGGACGCAGCAATAATCAAACTCAATACCCTGTCCAATCCGGTTCGGCCCGCCGCCAAGCACCATGATCTTCTTGCGATTGGTCGGCTGCGCCTCGCACTCATCTTCATAGGTGGAATACATATAGGCGGTAGCCGTGGAGAATTCTCCGGCGCAGGTATCGACACGCTTGTATACCGGACGAACGCCCAAGGCGTGACGCCGCTCGCGCACCGCCGTCTCGCCAGCGCCGACTTTTTGTCCGATGCGCCGGTCAGAAAATCCCTTGCGCTTCAAGCCACGCAGCGCGTCAAAATCGAGATCATCAAGATTCTGCGACGCCAACCACTGCTCCGACTTTATGAGGTCCTCGATCTGCGCGAGAAACCAGGGATCGATCTTTGTCAGCGCAAAAACCTGTTCTTGAGTGTATCCCTCACGAAAAGCCTGGCCAACATACCAAATACGCTGGGGGCCGGCGCTGGCCAGTTCGCGATTAATCTCTTCAAGATCGGCATCGATTTCGTCAAAACCATAGACGCTGACCTCAAGTCCGCGCAAGGCCTTTTGCATTGACTCCTGAAAGGTACGGCCGATCGCCATGACTTCGCCAACCGATTTCATCTGCGTCGTCAAACGATCGTTTGCCTGCGGAAATTTCTCGAAAGCAAAACGTGGGATTTTGGTAACCACATAGTCGATCGACGGCTCGAACGACGCCGGGGTAGCGCCACCGGTAATGTCATTGCGTAGTTCGTCCAGCGTGTACCCTACGGCCAATTTGGCCGCAATTTTGGCGATCGGGAAGCCGGTTGCCTTCGACGCCAATGCCGATGAACGAGAGACTCGTGGGTTCATCTCGATGACAATCATCCGGCCGTCGTCAGGATTGATCGAAAACTGCACGTTGGAACCGCCGGTATCAACACCGATTTCACGCAGCACAGCGATGCTCGCATTGCGCATGATCTGATACTCTTTGTCCGTCAGCGTTTGCGCCGGCGCCACGGTAATCGAGTCGCCCGTGTGGATGCCCATAGGATCGAGATTCTCGATGGAGCAGACAATGATGCAGTTGTCTTTGCGATCGCGCACCACCTCCATCTCGAATTCCTTCCAACCCAGAAGCGATTCCTCGATCAGGAGTTCCTTGGTTGG
>CAZAGR010000124.1:0-7746 GCA_964484585.1 uncultured Propionivibrio sp.
GGTAGACGCTCCATCAGAACCCGGCACAGCATGGTCTTGCCGCTGCCGACTTCGCCGCTAACCTTGACGATACCTTCATCGTGCGTTATGGCGTATGCTAGCGCCTCCAGAGTCGCTCCCCTGTTGGCCCCAGCGAAGAAAAAATCTGTGTGAGGCGTAATACGAAAAGGGGGTTCGTTAAGTCCGAAATGTTCTAGGTACATGGGGGATGGGAGCTTTTGGGGTTGGCGCTAGGACTTCTTCCGCATTTCGCGGGCCAAGGTATCAATGCGATTGTATAAGGTCGTTCGATTGATTCCGAGAATTCGTGCAGCTTTGCTTAGGTTTCCGTCAGCAATTATCTGCGCGGCCTCAATATACGCGGACTCTTGTTGGCGAAGCCTATCGTCCAGGTTGAAGCTGGCGCCGTTTTCCAATTCATTACGGGCCAAGTGCATTAAATCGTCAGATCGCGGGCTAGACCGCATCGTAACAGTCTGCGCCGGATGAGCTAGTTCAACAAAATTTTCGATATCCAATTCTGCTTCGAGTTGCGCAAGTTCAACCCGCCTTCCGGCGTACTTCGCTGTAAGCCGGATCGCAATATTGCGCAGTTCTCGGACGTTGCCGGGAAACGAGTATTCACGGAGACACACAGAAGCGGAGGGGGATAGCGTTATTGGTGCACAGTTCGCTTGTCGGGCATACAGGTGCTGAAAGTGCTCAAGCAAAATAAGGCGATCGTCACCGAGTTCGCGCAATGGAGGCACCAATATCGACAAAACGGAAAGTCGGTGATACAGATCTGCGCGAAACCGATTCTCCCGAGCTTCTTTGCGCAAATCGCGGTTGGTCGCGGCAACTACTCTGGCGGCTGAATGTCGGGTCTGAGTTTCACCCAAGCGCTGAAACTCGCCGTTTTCCAAAACGCGCAATAGTTTCGGCTGCAGTTCGAGAGGCAACTCACCGACCTCATCGAGAAATAATGTGCCGTCTGATGCATCCTCAAAGTAACCGCTGCGAGCGTTGGTGGCACCAGTGAACGCTCCCCGTCCATGACCAAAAAGTGTCGCTTCGACAAGGCTGGGCGCAATCGAGGCGCAGTTGAGTGCCAGGTAGGGGCGTGCACTCCGTTCTGAGAGTCTGTGCAAGGCGCTGGCCACGAGTTCTTTTCCGGTACCCGATTCTCCTTCGATGAGGATGGGAAACTGGGATCGGGCAAACTGGCGCACCTGAAGACGAAGTTGATTTAGCGGTGCACTTTGCCCGATCAATATGTCATCCAACTTGGAACTGGCATCGTCGAAGGCGATAATGCGCCGAATCAAATCTCTGAGTCGTTCAGGATCTGCTGGCTTGGAAATGAAATCGATTGCCCCCAGCGCCCTTGAATGGCGAGCATTGGCTTCGTCTGACTGGCCTGACAAGACGATAATCCGGGTGGAGGGCGAGTGGCTCAAGATGTCGCGTATCAATGCGAAACCCTCGTCAGGACGGTGAGGAACCGGTGGCAGACCCAGATCAATAAGCGCAATAACTGGATGCGTCCCCTGTCTGAGCATGTCGACTGCAACGGGACGCGAGCTCGCGATCTCAATGTGGAAGTCGTTTGACAGCAAATATGTCAGCGAGTCGACAATCAGTTCGTCGTCGTCGACTATCATCAAAACTGGCCTTTCGGATGTCCTCAGCATCGACGAATAATATCGGAAACATTGCGTGGCATAAGGTTTGAGCACGAAATGTTTGCGAAAATCGGTCGTCTGTCTGGTAGACTTGTGCCTGTTTTCCTTGAGCAGCAACGTTTCTGTGAACCAAGAGCATCTCGTTCAGATTCAGAATCTGAATTTCTCCTACGACAGTCGGCAAATCCTGAACGGGATCAACCTAACCATTCCTCGTGGCAAGGTTGTTGCCATCATGGGCAGTTCTGGTTGCGGAAAAACAACCATGCTGCGATTGATCGGCGGCCAACTGAAGCCAACCTCCGGTGAGGTTCGTGTGGATGGCCGGGTGGTTCATGATCTTGACTCCCAGGAACTCTATGCCATGCGACGGCGAATGGGGATGCTGTTTCAGTTCGGCGCACTGTTTACCGATATGTCTGTATTCGACAATGTTGCATTTCAGATGCGGGAACATACCGATCTGTCCGAAGAGTTGATTCATGATCTGGTGATGATGAAGTTGCATGCTGTCGGGTTGCGTGGCGCCCACCAATTGATGCCATCGGAACTCTCCGGTGGCATGGCGCGCAGGGTAGCGCTGGCGAGGGCAGTTGCCTTGGATCCCATGCTGATCATGTATGACGAACCATTTGCCGGACTTGATCCAATTTCGCTCTCGATTGTGGGCGTATTGATAAGGAAACTAAATGACGCACTTGGGGCGAGTTCAATTGTCGTGACCCATGACGTCCAAGAATCCTTGAAAATAGTCGACTATATTTACTTTGTTTCGGGCGGAAAGATAGTCGCTGAAGGGACTGCAGATGAGATAAAGCACTCGACGGCCCCCTACGTTCATCAATTTGTCTGGGGGGAGGCCGACGGCCCCGTTCCATTTCACTACCCTGCGAATTTGCCTTATGGTGAAGACATGATGCACAAGGCTGTGCGTCGTGTCTGAGGGTAAGGTGGCCATATTTCTTGCCGGACTCGGGCATAACGTGACCAGTCGTATTTGGCGTTTGGGCTTTGCCAGCCGATTTTTTCTTGCGATTATTTTGCATTCCGGTACGTCGCTTCGGCGCCTGAACCTGACCTTGCGCGAAATTTATTTTACGGGCGTCATGTCGCTGATCATCATTTTGGTGTCCGGTCTTTTTGTTGGAATGGTCCTTGGTTTGCAGGGATATGACACGCTGCAACGATATGGTTCGTCTGAGGCGCTGGGTATCCTTGTAGCCCTCTCGCTTGTTCGCGAGTTGGGGCCGGTGATCGCCGCGTTGTTGTTTGCCAGTCGTGCCGGGTCGGCGATTACGGCCGAGATCGGACTCATGAAAGCAACAGAACAGTTGTCAGCCATGGAAATGATGGCCGTTGACCCAATCGCACGGGTGGTTGCACCGCGATTCTGGGGTGGCGTGATCTCAATGCCATTTCTGGCGGCGCTTTTTTCTGCAATGGGTATTTTCGGTGGCTATTTGGTCGGTGTCGTGTTGATTGGCGTCGATGAAGGTTCGTTCTGGTCGCAAATGCAGGCAACCGTGGATTTTCGTGAAGATATCGTAAATGGTGTCATCAAGAGTTGCGTCTTCGGCGTTATTGTCAGCTGGGTTGCCGTCTTCGAGGGTTACGATGCCGAGCCCACCGCTGAGGGTGTGTCCGGTGCCACAACGAGAACTGTCGTGACGTCATCGTTGGCTATACTCTGCGCTGACTTTGTACTTACCGCCTTCATGTTTAGAGGGGCTTGAAATGAGTCGTACTGCACTTGACCTTTGGGTCGGTTTTTTTGTTGCCATCGGATTGGTGGCGTTGTTGTTTCTTGCTCTCAAAGTAGGCAACCTTAGTTCCGCCAACTCGGGAGAGACCTACGTACTGCAGGCGAAGTTTGATAACATTGGAGGTCTCAAGGTCAGATCGGCCATCAGAAGTGCCGGTGTGGTTGTAGGTCGCGTGGCAGACATACACTTCGACGCCGCCGATTACGTCGCGGTCGTAACCATGAACATGGACTCTCGGTATAAGTTCCCTCGCGATACCTTTGCCACGATCAACACTGCGGGCTTGCTCGGGGATCAGTTCATCGGCTTTGATGTGGGGGGGGACACAGAAACACTCAAGCCCGGCGATTTCATCAAGAAGACGCAGTCAGCCGTGGTGTTGGAAAAGCTGATCAGCCAATTTATGTTTAATCAAGCGGCTGATGGCAAAGAGAAGAAATGAAAGCTAAACCTGATAAGGGACTGCTCATGAACTCGATAGACCGTATTTCATCGCTCCGATCATCGGCTCTCACCGGTCTGCTGTTGCTAGCACTTTCGGGTTGCGCGACGACGGGGACGCAGACCGATCCTATTGAGGGATTTAATCGGGCAATGTTTACTATTAACGACGGTATTGACACCGTGCTTATCCGTCCGGTTGCAGTTGCTTACGATGCCGTATTGCCAAATCCGGTCAGAAAGGGTGTCACCAATTTTTTTGGCAATATTGCGGACGTTCTTATTGGAGTTAACAACGTGTTGCAAGGAAAACTGTCCGATGGCGTGAGCGATCTATCTCGCGTGCTGGTGAATTCGACGGTTGGAATTCTCGGGATTCTCGATGTTGCGTCCGACATCGGCATGGAGAAGCATGATGAAGACTTTGGCCAAACGTTCGGTCGATGGGGCGTCGATAGCGGCGCCTATGTGGTTTTGCCGGTACTTGGGCCATCAACTGCACGTGACACGGTGGGTCTGGTGCTGGATATGAAGGCAGACCCCGTTTCGAATCTTGATGACAGGGCGGTTCGCAATTCCTTGTCTGTTCTGCAGATCATCAACGGGCGAGCAAACTATCTTGCGGGGGACAGGGTCGTTGAAGCGGCGGCATTGGATAAATATTCCTATGTCCGTGATGCGTATTTGCAGTCCCGGCGCAGTCTTATTTACGATGGTAGCCCACCGCGCAAGCGAGAGGAGTTGTCCGACGCGCTGGATGCGGATCAGGGTCGATCTATGACAGCAACAGATCCAAACGATATAACCATTTCGACGGCGTCAACAGATAAAGTGAAATCCGGTAGCGCGAGGTAGTTTTTTTACCGTCTGGTGAAATGGATTATCGATTTTGTTTCAAGGCATGTTGTTTTTAGTGTTCAGAGGAATATTTATGAAGTTGGTTCATGGAATTATTTTGCTGGCAGTACTCGGCTGTTCGCCTTTGACCGCGAGCGCTCAGGAAATCGCCCCCGATGTGTTGATTCGCAATGTGTCCAGCGAAGTGCTGGATATTGTGCGAAAGGACAAAGATATCCAAGGGGGCAACTCAATAAAAGCCCAAGAGTTGGTTGAAATAAAGGTGTTTCCCCATTTCAATTTCGCACACATGACCCAGCTTGCCTTGGGCAAGGAGTGGCGACAGGCTAATCCCGAGCAGCAGAAAACGCTATCCGGTGAATTTCGTACTCTCCTGGTTCGAACCTATTCCAAAGCATTGTCCGAGTACCGCAATGAAACAATCAAATTCAAACCATTTAGCGTGAAGCCCGATGAAACTGATGCGCGAGTTCGCACCGAAGTGCGTAGGCCTGGGGGCCAGCCGATCGAAATTGATTATTTCCTGGAGAAATTGGGTGCGTCCTGGAAAGTCTACGATATTGAAGTCGGAGGTGTGAGCTTAGTGACCAATTATCGAGAGTCATTTGGTTCTGAAATCCGCCGTGGCGGCGTGGATGGCTTGATCAAGACGTTGCAGGCCAAAAATAAACCGGGCGAGGTGCCCGCTGGCAAGAAATGATTCAGGTCACCGGCAATGTGGCCATGGTCTCCGGGCCTATAACGATGTCCACGGCCAGCGCATTGTTGGTGGAAGGGTGTGATGCGATCAATGGCGCCGCTAAAGTATTCGATCTCTCGTCCGCAACCGACGTCGACTCCGCCGGCTTGGCGCTTTTGTTTGCCTGGTTACGCGAGGCGCGTACTCGTAGCGTAGATCTGCAGTTTTGCAATTTGCCCGCTAGCCTCGAGAGCCTTGCCGCCGTTTACGATCTCGTAGACTTGCTGCCGAAGCGCTAAGGCGCCATTTCTGTGTGACGGCTCCCCGATGGCCTCTGAGGTAGCAATCCGTATCCGTGCTGTATCGAAGCGGTTTGGCTCAGTCCAGGCGTTGGATGGCGTGGACCTGGACATCGCTCAGGGCGAGTTTTTTGGTTTGCTCGGCCCGAATGGCGCCGGCAAGACAACCCTCATTTCGACTTTGGCCGGCCTGACCCGGCCCGACAAGGGATACGTGACGGTTATGGGGCACGATGTTCAATCCGATTATCGTGAAGCGCGAAGGCAGTTGGGTGTGGTGCCACAGGAGCTGGTTTTCGATCCGTTCTTCACTGTGCGCGAGACTCTGAAAATTCAATCCGGGTATTTTGGGGTCAAGGGCAATGACGCGTGGATTGATGAAATTCTTCATAACCTTGATCTCACAAGCAAGGCCGGCGCTAATATGCGCACTCTCTCGGGGGGCATGAAGCGTCGCGTGCTGGTTGCCCAGGCTTTGGTTCATCGTCCGCCGGTCATTGTTCTCGATGAGCCCACTGCCGGCGTGGATGTCGAGCTGCGCCAAACCCTGTGGCGATTCATTCGACGTCTCAACCTCGATGGACATACGATCGTACTGACTACGCATTACCTCGAGGAAGCGGAGAGCCTGTGCGGTCGTATTGCGATGCTCAAGGCCGGACGGGTGGTTTCTCTCGACACCACGGAGAATCTCCTGCGTCAGGTATCGGCTCACACGCTGCGCGTAAAGTTGGATGGTGAATTGCCGCTAGAGTTCGCACAGGCCGGCCGGGAAAATGGTGGTTGGGTCGTGCTACCGTTCAAGCGCTTTGACGAAGTTGAATCGATTCTGGCCAGATTGCGTGTCGCCGGGTGTTCGCTGCACGAAATCGAGATCGGTAAGCCCGATCTGGAAGGTGTGTTTATTCGCGTCATGCAGGGAGCGGGTGACTGACATGGGAGGGGGATTCGTCACGCTGCTTTACAAGGAGATCCTGCGGTTCTGGAAGGTCGGGTTTCAGACCGTTGCGGCTCCGGTGTTGACCGCGCTCTTGTACCTGATGATTTTCGCCCACGTGCTTGAAAACCATGTTCGCATCCACGACGTGCCCTATGCCGCGTTTTTGATTCCTGGTTTGGTCATGATGTCAGTTTTGCAGAATGCATTTGCAAATTCTTCCTCGTCATTGATTCAGTCCAAAGTGACCGGCAACATCGTCTTCGTGCTGCTGCCGCCGATTTCCTACCACGAGTTTTTCCTTGCCTATGTGATCGCTGCCGTGGTTCGAGGTGTCGTGGTCGGATCCGGCGTTCTGCTAGCGACGATGTGGTTCGCGCCCATGCAATTTGAAGCCCCGCTGTGGATCATCGTGTTTGCTCTCCTGGGTGGAGCGATATTGGCAAGTCTGGGCGTGGTGGCGGGGATCTGGGCTGACAAGTTCGACCAACTTGCCGCGTTTCAGAATTTCCTGATCATGCCATTGACTTTTCTTTCCGGTGTGTTTTATTCCATACACTCATTGCCTAAATTCTGGCAGGAGCTGTCGCATTGGAATCCGATTTTTTACATGATCGACGGTTTCCGTTTTGGCTTCTTCGGCGTCTCCGATGTGTCTCCTTGGCATAGTCTCGCCGTTGTTTGTGCTTGCCTGATTCTGTTGTCTGTGTTTACCCTTTCTCTGCTCAAGCGCGGCTATAAATTGCGGGGATGAGCCTCATGTGTGTCAATGAATATTGGAGCCAGTATGCTTGAACCGAGCTTGATTGAAGGCTGGATTCGCTCCGGCATGGCGTGTGATCATGTTTCCGTCGAAGGTGACGGACATCATTTTTCAGCGGTCGTTGTCAGTCGTGAGTTTGATGGTTTGAGTCGGGTAAAGAGGCAGCAGTGCATCAATGCCATTCTCAAGGCGCGTTTTGATAGCGGCGAATTGCATGCACTTTCTATGAAGACACTGACTCCGGAAGAATGGCGCCGCAATGGATAAGCTGCTGATCACCGGTGGGCACAAGTTGGCTGGCGAGATCGAGATCTCCGGTGCCAAGAATGCCGCGCTGCCGCT
>CAZAGR010000125.1:0-7735 GCA_964484585.1 uncultured Propionivibrio sp.
GACCCGTTGCACCACCGCCAATGATGGCGATGTCGTATGTTTTCTCTTTCGACAATTGCTCTAAAAGTTGAGCCCTATTTGTATTTAGTGGTGTATGAACCTGTTGCATAAAATGATGGTTATTCACGCTGCTAAGACTGATGAATCAAAAAAATGAAATTTGAAACACAGCACTTTGACGAAAAATCAAAGTGCTGTATCTTTATTTAACTTCTTAGTTAGTTAACCAAAAATATTGATACAAGTACCGCTGAATTGGGTTGCTTCAAACCAATTTAGCGAACCTTGCCGCTCTTCCATGCATTGAGCAGTGTTTCGTAAGCAATAGTTTCACCTTTTGGCTTTTCATTCGCCAGCTTTTTCCATGGCGCAGCTTTGTCACTCAGGTACTTGTTAGGATCGCCTTTAGGATTCATCTTTGGCGCACAGTTGGCCATGCCAGCACGCTCTAAGCGTGTCATGACTTCATCCATTTCCTCCGCCAAATTATCCATCGCAGCTTGTGGTGTTTTCTCACCCGTCACTGCCACTGCGACATTCTTCCACCACAGCTGAGCCAATTTCGGATAATCAGGAACATTGGTACCTGTCGGCGTCCAAGCAACGCGTGCAGGGCTGCGGTAGAACTCAACCAAGCCACCCAATTTTGGTGCCATGTCGGTCATGGCTTGCGACTGGATATCACTCTCGCGAATAGGCGTTAGGCCAACGATTGTTTTCTTCAGTGAAGTAGTTTTGGCAGTCACAAATTGAGCATACAACCAGGCTGCGGCTACTTTATCTGCGTCATGGTCTTTAAAAAATGTCCAAGAACCAACGTCTTGATAACCATTTTGCATGCCCTGTTTCCAATAAGGACCATTCGGCCCTGGTGCCATGCGCCACTTTGGTGTACCGTCCGCGTTCACCACAGGTAAGCCTGGTTTGATCATGTCGGCAGTAAAGGCGGTGTACCAAAAAATTTGCTGTGCAATTTGACCTTGCGCAGGTACGGGGCCAGCCTCACCAAAAGTCATACCAATGGCTTCTTTGGGTGAGTATTTTTTCATCCAATCGATGTATTTGGTCAACGCATAAACTGCTGCAGGGGAGTTTGTAGCGCCACCTCGCGAGACCGAAGCGCCTTGTGGATTACAACCATCAGCCGAAGCACGAATACCCCACTCATCAACTGGTTTGCCGTTAGGTATACCAATATCTGCCGTGCCAGCCATTGAAAGCCATGCATCTGTGAAACGCCAGCCTAAAGATGGATCTTTTTTGCCGTAATCCATGTGACCATAAATCGGCTTGCCGTCAATATTTTTGACATCATTGGTGAAGAATGCAGCGATGTCTTCGTAGGCACTCCAATTCAATGGAACGCCTAACTCGTAGCCATATTTGGTTTTGAACTGCGCTTGCAATTCTGGTTTAGCAAACAAATCCGCGCGGAACCAATATAAGTTAGCAAATTGCTGATCAGGCAATTGATACAACTTGCCATCTGGTGCCGTTGTGAAACTGGTGCCGATGAAATCTTTGAGATCGAGACCAGGGTTAGTCCATTCTTTCCCCGCTCCTGTCATGTAGTCGGTCAAATTTAAGATCTTGCCATACCGGTAGTGCGTACCAATCAAATCCGAGTCCGTGATCCAACCGTCATAAATCGATTTCCCCGATTGCATTGAAGTCTGAAGTTTTTCAACGACATCACCTTCGCCAATCAAATCATGTTTCACGTTGATGCCTGTTATTTCACTAAAGGCTTTTGCAAGCGTTTTAGACTCATATTCATGGGTAGATATGGTTTCTGAAACGACGGAAATTTCTTTCACACCTTTGGCTTGTAATTTTTTAGCAGCGTCAATAAACCATTTCAACTCAGCTGTTTGCTGATCCTTGGTTAAGGTTGACGGCTGGAACTCGGCATCAATCCATTTTTTTGCTGCAGCTTCGCCACCAGACATCGCTGGGGCAGCTGTTACCGCAGCCGGAGCGGCTGGTACGGCAACCACAGGCTCCTCTTTCTTGCCACATGCAGACAACAGCAATATCACTGCGCCTAGTGCGGTAAGGGAATACTTCGAAAGTGCACTTTTCATCATATATCTCCACGGAAACTTCCCAAATTAAAAGAACTAACGCTTCGGATGGGAAGATTCTCCGAGCGCTTACCGAAACTTGCTAAATCATGGAAACATCAGCCCTTGTGCATGATGTATCCCAAAACCAAAAGCGAAAAAATAAAACCAATCCATATAGATGGATCCGTTGACATGCCTAACCACTGCCCAAGTTTTCCACTCAAACCAACAAACGCTAAGTTGATGTAGGCTGTCGCTAACAGTCCTATGAACAGCCTGTCACCACGGGTCGTTTCAATGGGGAGGAACCCGCGACGCATGCTTGTTGGCGATTTGATTTCCCAATAAGTCATGCCACATAACAACAAAAAAATACTTGCGAAAAATATGGCGACAGGCATCGTCCAAGCCATCCAATTAAACATAGGAAACCTCCATCAAACACGACCCATCGCAAAACCTTTTGCGATGTAATTTCGTACAAACCAAATTACGACAGCACCTGGCAAGATAGTTAACACACCGGCTGCAGCCAAGGTGGCCCAATCCATGCCAGAAGCAGAAATCGTTCTGGTCATCGTTGCGGCAATTGGTTTGGCATTCACGCTGGTTAATGTTCGAGCCAATAAAAGCTCAACCCAACTGAACATGAAGCAGAAAAATGCTGCAACACCGATGCCGGCCTTAATCAACGGAATGAAGATTTTTATGAAAAATGCGGGAAAAGAGTAACCATCAATATAAGCTGTCTCATCAATTTCACGAGGTATGCCACTCATAAATCCCTCTAGTATCCAGACAGCCAACGGCACATTGAACAGCAAATGCGCCAGAGCAACAGCAAGGTGCGTATCCATCAATCCCGCTGTCGTATAAAGTTGAAAAAATGGCAATAGAAATACAGCAGGCGGCGTCATTCGGTTGGTTAGCAACCAGAAAAATACATGTTTATCGCCCAGAAAACTGTATCGTGAAAAAGCATAGGCTGCGGGTAAAGCTACTGTCAATGAAATGACTGTGTTGATTGCCACATAAATTAGGCTGTTGATATACCCTGAATACCAAGCTGGATCCGTCAAAATGGTTCGATAATTACCCCATGTAAAGTGCTGTGGAAACAATGAAAAACCAGCTACTATTTCATTGTTGGTTTTGAATGACATATTGATCATCCAATAAATCGGCAACAGCGCAAAAACGATGTAGCACAGTAAAAATAGGGTTCGTTTTTGGAATTTTGGTTTATTCATTTCCGCCCTCTTTTTCTTGTGTGCCAACGCGTTGCATCCAGTTATACAAAATGAAGCACATCAATAAAATGATCAAGAAATAGATCAGTGAGAATGCTGCAGCAGGGCCAAGATCAAATTGACCGACCGCTTTTTGCGTCAAAAATTGAGATAAGAATGTTGTTGAATTTCCTGGGCCGCCCCCTGTTAGCACAAAGGGCTCTGTATAAATCATGAAGCTGTCCATAAAGCGTAATAAAACAGCGATCATCAATACACCACGCATTTTTGGTAGCTGCACATACCTAAAAATATCAAACTTGCTTGCACCATCAATACTTGCAGCTTGGTAATAGGCATCAGGAATAGATCGAAGCCCTGCGTAGCCTAGCAAAGCCACCAACGGCGTCCAGTGCCACACGTCCATCAGCAATACAGTTAGCCAAGCATGCAGTGCATTGCCCGTGTAGCTATATTGAATGCCAAGTCCTTGCAATGCGGCTCCCATCAAGCCAATATCCGTTCGTCCAAAAATTTGCCAAATCGTACCCACAACATTCCAGGGTATCAACAACGACAACGAAACAATGACGAGCACGATAGAAGACTTTAGGCCTTGTGAAGGCATAGACAATGCCAGCAAAATACCCAATGGCAACTCAACAGCAAGGACTGCGAAGGAAAAAGTAAGTTGGCGCAGCAAAGCACCATGCAACTCGCTGTCACGCATGATGGCTGCAAACCACTCTATGCCAACGAACACACGTCGTTCTGGAGAAATAATGTCTTGCACAGAATAATTAACGACAACCATCAAAGGCAAAATGGCTGAGAATGCGACACACAGCAATACTGGCAGTATCAAGAACCACGCTTTTTGATTGATAGGTTTTGTGGTGGTGCTCATGCCACGATCTCCTCATCTTTGTAGATGCATGTGTGTTCACCCAACACTTGCAGCCAAACTGTATCGCCTTTGGCGCATGAAGTTGACTCAACTGGCAAACGCGCTTTGATAGACTGCCCAGCACTGTTTGCACTCATGATGATATGTGTGCCTACATCTTGAATTTGAGTAACAGACATTGGCAGAGATCCAGGGGCATCCACCGTCGTCAAAGTCACGTATTCTGGTCTAATCCCAAGTTTGATCGTTCCATCTGGCATACTTTTGCCAATGGGTATATCTAATTCCAGACCCGATACAAAAACTTTATTTTTTACGACTTGCGCTGAAATAAAGTTCATTCCCGGTGAGCCAATGAAGTGACCTACAAATGTATGGCTTGGGCGCTCAAACAAATCTGCAGCGGACCCCATTTGAACTGCACGGCCACGTGTCATGACCACCACCTGGTCGGCAAATGTCAATGCCTCGACTTGATCATGGGTTACATAAATCAAAGTCAACTTCAATTCGTGATGAATTTGTTTCAATTTACGCCGCAATTGCCATTTAAGATGCGGGTCAATCACAGTCAATGGCTCATCAAACAGTACAGCGGAAACATCTTCTCTCACCAAACCCCGACCCAACGATATTTTTTGTTTGGCATCTGCCGCCAATCCAGCCGCACGCTGATTGAGTTGCCCGCTCATTTCTAGCATTTCCGCAATTTCACCTACTCGCTTGGCAATTTTCTCTTTGGGCATGCCACGATTTCTTAGCGGGAAAGCTAAGTTTTCCGCCACAGTCATGGTGTCATAAATCACAGGGAATTGGAAAACCTGAGCGATGTTACGATCTTGTGGTGAGGCGTGCGTCACGTCTTTGCCATCAAAACGCACATTGCCTTGAGATGGTGTTAACAGTCCAGACATGATATTCAACATCGTCGTCTTACCACAACCCGACGGACCTAATAGCGCATAAGCGCCGCCATCTTCAAATGTCATCTTCAAAGGCAAAAGCGCATAGTCACTGTCTTGAGTCGGATTTTTTTTGTAGGCATGCGCCAAATCTAATTCAATACGCGCCATATCACCGCCCCCCACCGCGCTCAGGCGATTTGATCAACAAGCCATCGGCATCAAATAGATAGACCTGTTTGGGGTTGAAATACAAGCGAATGCTTTGACCTAATTCGAAGTGGTGCACACCCGTCAACTGCGCTACCAACTCGCCCACTGCAGTAGAAGCATGTAGAAAAGTATCTGAACCAGATATTTCTGCGAGCTCGACCGTGCCAGCCACGTGCATGTCGCCTAGTCTGTCTTTCACGCTGATAGCACTAGCACGCAAACCAACAGTGATTTGACGCGTCGCAGTTTCAGCTAAACCCAATTCAAGCAAAGGCCCCTGATTCAATTGCACACCGTCAGCGCTAACGTGTGCTTCGAGCAAGTTCATAGGAGGGTCACTGAATGCGCGTGCGACTCTCAATGATTTTGGTTTATGAAAAACTTCAGCAGTCGGACCATACTGAAGTAGCTCGCCAGCATCCAATACAGCTGTGTAACCACCCAGCAAGAGCGCTTCTGCAGGTTCTGTGGTTGCGTAAATAACTGTAGAGTCTCCCGCTGCAAATAATGCAGTCAATTCGTCGCGCAATTCTTCACGCAGTTTGTAGTCCAAATTCACCAGTGGCTCGTCCAGCAACATCAAGGGCGCACCCTTTGCCATCGCCCGAGCTAACGCAACGCGTTGCTGTTGACCACCCGACAGTTCAGCTGGGTAGCGGTCCAAAAACATATCGATATGCAGTTTTTTAGCCAGCGCTAAGACACGATTTTCAATGTTTTTCTCGCCCCGCAACTTCAAAGGCGAGGCAATGTTGTCGCTTACCTTTAGTGAAGGGTAATTGATGAATTGTTGGTAAACCATGGACACATTGCGTTCGCGCACCGGCATACCGACCACGTTTTTGTTGTCGACCATCACTCGACCCAACGTAGGTACATCCAAGCCTGCCATGATGCGCATCAAACTGGTTTTGCCTGCTTGAGTTGCACCCAGCAACACGGTCACGGAACCACTGCGGGGAGATATATCAATGTCATACAGCCAAGACTGAGGACCTACTTTTTTACATACACGCTCGAGCACTAACTCCATTGCGCTTCCTTAAATTGGTGTGATTAAAATCACGACAAATGCTTTCGATTTCAATAATTATTGTTCGTTTACATTCTTTTAATCCTAGTAAAAACCCTATAAATGTTCTTTTTGTTTCGTATTGATGCAAATTTGATTGTATTCCGATACAAAATATCGGCATGAACCCTAACCCTCGACAACTCATTCTTTTAACGGTTGTGCGCTCCCAAGGCTCAGTCACGGTTGATGCGCTTGCCGATAAACTCGGCGTAACCCTGCAAACGGTGCGCCGTGATGTACAGCGTTTGGCTGATGAAGGTTTATTAACGCGTTTTCACGGTGGTGTGCGTGTCCCGAGCTCGACGACGGAAAATTTGGAATACCAACAACGTGAAACATTGAACGCCTCCAACAAAGAGCGAATTGCACGCGCCATTGCCGCGCAAGTGCCGAACAACTGTGCTTTGATTTTGAATATCGGCACAACCACTGAAGCTGTCGCCCGTGCCTTGAGACTTCACAGTGGCTTGCGCGTCATTACGAATAACTTGAATGTCGCTGCCATATTGAGTAGCAATCCAAACTGTGAAGTGATAGTCGCTGGCGGCGTTGTTCGGTCTCGCGACCGTGGCATTGTTGGAGAAACAACGGTCGATTTCATCCGACAATTCAAGGTTGATATTGCAGTCATTGGCATTTCAGGCATTGAGTCTGATGGCTCGCTGCGCGACTACGATTACCGTGAAGTAAAAGTTGCGCAAGCCATCATTGCCCACTCCAGAGAGGTTTGGTTGGCTGCTGATAAAAGTAAATTCAACCGCCCTGCAATGGTTGAGTTAGCAACTTTGTCGCAAATAGACCGCCTCTTTACCGATGCGCCACCACCTGAACCTTTTCCAAAATTACTTGACGAAGCCCAAGTACGCTGCGATATTGTTGATGCTTAATCAGCGATCCAACATTTCTCCTCACCCTTTTTTCGGCTAAAAATATGACCTACCTACTGGCACTTGACCAAGGTACCTCCAGCTCTCGCAGCATCGTGTTTGATGACCTAGGGCAAATCGTCGCCATGGCACAGCGCGAGCTGCCGCAAATCTTCCCGCAGCCGGGTTGGGTAGAACATGACGCTATGGAGATTTGGCGTGGTCAGCTCGCTACGGCGCGTGAAGCTCTGGACAAAGCGGGGTTGTCTGCCAGTGATATTGCCGCTATCGGCATCACCAACCAACGCGAAACCACGGTGGTGTGGAACCGAAAAACGGGTTTACCCATTCACCATGCCATCGTTTGGCAAGACCGCCGTGCAGAGCCGACTTGTGTGCAGTTGCGCGAACAGGGCCTGGCGCAAACGATTCAACAAAAAACAGGTTTGCTGATTGACGCCTACTTCTCAGGCACCA
>CAZAGR010000126.1:0-7669 GCA_964484585.1 uncultured Propionivibrio sp.
CAGTCAAATCCACCTTGACGATATGCACAATACTTCCTGTCCAGGGTGACATCCGGCGATATGACACCGCCCCACTGATTGACTCCCAATGCCGCTCGGAGACCCTGTCGCCTGGGAGCAGAGCACAGCTGGCGAACATGCCGCACAGCGAGGCAATGCACAACATTCCCCGACTCATGCGTTCCCCTCGCCGAAAATGGAGTTGTCACGACAGGTTGATGAGAACTTATAGCAGACTGCCGGTGGCAAGGTCGCCACCAGCAGCCTGCTTCAGACCGAGCGCTTACCAGATCCGGATGCGCTCATTTTCCGGCTTGTACATCTTGTCGCCGGGTTTGACGTCAAAGGTTTTCTGGAACGCGTCGGAATTGACCGCTGAACCGATCGGGCGATAGTGGCCTGGCGAGTGAGGGTCGGTCACCAGCCGCTGCAGCAGGGCTTCATCGCGGATATTGCTGCGCCAGATCTGGCTGAACCCCATGAAGAAGCGCTGGTCGCCGGTCAGTCCATCGATCACGGGCGCCTCCTTGCCTGCAAGTGACAATCGGTAAGCTTTGTACGCGATCTGCATGCCGGACAGATCGGCAATGTTTTCGCCCAGCGTCAGTTCGCCGTTGATCTTTTTGCCGGGCAAGGGCTCATAGGCGGCATATTGCGCCACAAGCTTTTCGGTGAGCACTTTGAATGCGGCTTTATCCTCGGCAGTCCACCAGTTCTTCAAATTGCCGTTCGCATCAAACTGGCTGCCTTGGTCATCGAAGCCGTGGCTGATTTCATGGCCGATCACCGCACCAATGCCACCGTAGTTCACTGCGTCGTCCGCCTCCGCGTTGAAGAATGGAGGTTGAAGGATGGCCGCAGGAAAGACGATCTCGTTCAATGACGGGTTGTAGTAGGCATTGACGGTTTGCGGTGTCATGCCCCACTCGTCGCGATCAACAGGTTTGCCGAGCTTGCCGGTCATCCAGTGGTAGTCGAAACTGGCCACCCGTTTCATGTTGCCGTAAAGGTCATCGCCCGTCGCCTGCAGCGCGGAATAGTCACGCCATTTGTTTGGATAGCCGATTTTGGTCATGTAGGTCGAAAGCTTGCGTTTTGCCTGGACTTTTGTTGCGGGTGTCATCCATGTCAGGCCATCGATGCTGGTGCCAAAGGCTTTCATGAGGTTACCGACCAGTTCGTCCATCTTGCGCTTCGACTCGGGTGGGAAATGTTTTGCCACGTAAAGCTTGCCAATGGCTTCACCGAGACTGCCCTCAACCGCCTGTACGGCGCGTTTCCAGCGCGGGCGAAGTTCCTTCGAGCCCTGCAGGGTCTTGCCATGGAAATCAAAGTGGGCGTCGACAAATGCCTTTGAAAGAATGGGTGCCGCGTCATCAAGTCGGCGAGCCTTAAAATATGTTTGCCACGTGGACACCGGCTGCGATTCGATCAGTTTAGTCAGACCTTGCGCATAGCTGGGTTGTGCCAGGTTCAGGGATTTGACCTTGTTCAGATCGGCACCTTCAAGATAGAGATTCCAGTTGAAGGATTTGGTCAGCGCTGCGAGTTGGGCGCGCGTCATTTTGTTGTAGGTTTTAACCGGATCACGGTTATCGACCTTGGTCCATTGATCCTTGGCAATTGCCGTTTCGAGGGTCAAGACGCTTTGCGCCAGTGCCGCAGCGTCCTTTTCACCGGCCAGAGTGAACAGGGTGGTCAGGTAGCCGAGATAGGCTTCTCTGGCCTGCTTGAAACGTGCGTCATCTTGCAGGTAATAGTCGCGATCTGGCAGACCGATGCCGCCTTGCGTCACGTTGGTCAGGTACTGGGTCGAGTCCTTGGAATCCTGATCCACATAAATACGCAAGGGGCCGTCCACTGCGTCCTGCTGCAATTTTCCGAAGTAACGGGCCAGATCCTTGGGGGTCTTCAGCTTCTCGATAGTCTTGAGCTCGGGAAGCAGCGGGGCAATACCGCGCTGCTCCACCGTCTTTTCGTCCATGAAGCTCTGATACACGAGCCCAATTTTTTGCGCTTCACTGCCGGTCGTTTGTGGTTTGCCGGCCGCCTCTTCAATGATGGCACGGGAGCGGCTTTCGCTCAGGTCACGCAGGATGATGAATGAGCCGTAATTGGATTTGTCCGGCGGAATCGGTGTGTTTTTGATCCAGTTGCCATTCACGGCGAGGAACAGGTCATCCTGAATCCTTACCGATGGATCGAAATGCTGCGTCTCGATGCCGGAGACGGCTGCGGCATGGGCGCTTCCGGCAAGCAGACTCGCTGCAGCGGCGAAGGTTAAAAAATAAGGTCGCATCAAGTGGGCTCCATAACATTGGCTGAACAGCCTGTAATTATTACACTTCGTGAGATTGCGCGCTAACGCTGGCAGCGTGGGCAATAGAAGGTCGCCCGTTGAGCTTGTTTCAAGTGTCGGACGGGCCCATGGCAGATGCGGCAGAGTTCACCATCCCGGCCATAAACGAAATACTGCTGCTGGAAATAGCCTGAACTGCCGTCTGAATGGATGAAGTCGCGCAAGCTGCTGCCACCGGCGTCGATTGCGGCCGACAGTGTTTCCTTGATCACCGGCACCAGACGTTGCAGGCGACGCAAGGACACTGTGCCAGCGGGCGCGCGTGGGTCGATGCCCGCGCGGAACAGGCTTTCCGACGCATAGATATTGCCGATGCCGACGACGCGATGGCCATCCATTAAAGTTGGCTTGATCGCTGCTTTCAGGCCCGTCAGGGAATTTTTCAGCCACTGCGCAGTAAAGGCCTCCGTCAGCGGTTCGATCCCAAGAACCTTGAGCAAAGGATGGTGCAGGGCGTCGCCCTCCAACCACAAAATTGCGCCGAATCGTCGCGGATCTCGCATCCGCAAGGTAACCGGAGCCTTGCGGTCAGGACCGCCGGCGAACACAAGATCAGCGTGATCATGCTTTTCAGTCGGGAGGTTCGGCCTGACAAGCCGCAGACTGCCCGACATGCCAAGATGGATCAGTAAATGTCCGCTGCCAAAATCCAGCAACAGGTATTTGCCGCGCCGGTGTACCGCCACCAGGCGTTGACCGACAAAGCATGGCCGTTGCAAATGCGGCAATGGATAGCGCAGCGCGGGAACGAAAAAGTCGGCGCTGGCCAGACGGCGTCCCGTTAGCGCCGGCGCAATGCCGCGCCGCGTTACTTCAACTTCGGGCAGTTCCGGCATGCGAATTCCGTGGCGGATCGGACTGCGGTGGGCCTTGCTTTCCTCATTGCTTTCTTCCAACTCGGGCTTGTGAAACTGCTAACATGGCACCAATTGTAGGCGAGAGGATTGTCACCCACCGAGGCCTGGGCCGGTGTTCTTACCCTCTTCTTATCTTCCATTGCCGCTACGAGTCGCGCTACCCCTCAATTTGTGCAGTTCTTTCCATTGTTGGCCGCCATGAATCGATTCCTTTTCTCTAGCCCACTTGCGTGCCTGCTGCTGCTGGCACCTTTCCTCTGCCAGGCTCAGGAGCTGCGCGCCGAGGCGGAGGTGGCATCCGGTCTTGAAGCGGCCAATCTGCCGAAAATCGAACTCACCCCGCAGATTATTTATCAATATCTTCTGGCTGAAATCGCCGGTCAGCGAGGCAATGCGGCCTTGGCGGCGGGCGCTCACGGCGATCTGGCAAAGACAACGCGCGATCCGCGCATCGCCCGTCGTGCCGCTGAAAGCGCCATGGCAGCCAAGCAACTCGAGCCAGCGCTTGACGCCGTGCGCTTGTGGCGGGAACTCGAACCCGCCAGTATTCCGGCACGACAGATGCTGGCTAATCTTCTGGTTGCCGGGAAACGCATGGATGAGCTGGGCGCACTCCTGGCGCAGGATCTGGCCAATGACGGCCCTCGCCTTGGCGAATCGCTGATGCACCTTGGCCGCGTGCTGGCTCGCTATCCTGACAAGGCGGCAGTAGCCAAGCTGATCGATCAACTGACCTTGCCATATGAGCGGTTGCCGGAGGCGCATTTCGCACGCGCCCAGTCGGCCGCGAATGTGCGCGAGGCGCTGCGTGCAATGATGGCGATTGAGCGAGCTCTTGAACTTCGGCCCGACTGGGAGCTCGCGGCATTGTTCAAGGCACAATTGCTTGATCGCAGCCCGGCGCAGACGGCGTTCCTGAAAACCTTTGTTGCGGCTAACCCGAAGGCTGCTGATGTCCGTCTCGCCTATGCCCGCGCCTTGGTGGGCGAGAAGCGCTATGAGGAGGCGCGCCGTGAGTTTCGAACGGTGCGCGAAGCGGCACCTGACAATGTCGATGTGATTTACGCGCAAGGGATTCTAGCGCTGCAACTCGACGATGCCGCTGATGCGGAGCGTCAGTTGCGGCGGGTGCTTGAACTGGGTAACGGCGACCTGAATTCCGTTCGCTTTTATCTTGGCCAGATTGCAGAAGAGGGGCGCCGCGTCGATGAAGCCCTAAGCCTCTATACGGCGGTCGTGGCCGGGGAGCAGCAGTTACCCGCGATCTTGCGTAGTGCTCAGTTGCTGGCGCGTGAAAATCGCGCTGATGAGGCACGAAAGAAGTTGATCGAGGCGCGCGTACTGGCACCGAAAGAGGAGCCGCGCCTGTTGATCGCCGAAGCGCAGTTGTTACGTGAAGCCGGTCGCCACGAAGAGGCGCTGGGTTTGCTCAATGGGGGGTTGGAGAGACATCCGGACAGTCCGGATTTACTCTACGAATCGTCGCTCGCTGCGGAAAAGCTCGATCAGCTGGACCTGGCCGAGCGACGCTTGCGCCGGCTGATTGAATTGCAGCCCGACCAGGCGACGGGTTATAACGCACTGGGCTATTCATTCGTCGATCGAAACGTCAGGCTTGACGAAGCGCAGCAACTGATCGACAAAGCGCTTGAACTGTCGCCCGGAGATCCGTTCATCCTCGCCAGCAAGGGCTGGCTGCTGTTTCGACAAGGCCAGGCCGAGAGCGCTTTGACGCCATTGCGCCAGGCCTACGCTCAGCGTTCTGACGCAGAGATTGCCGCCCATCTGGGCGAGGTACTTTGGGTGCTCGGACGTCGCGACGAAGCTCGTGCGCTCTGGAATGAGGCAAGTAAGGCGCATCCGTCGAACACGCTATTGTCATCAACGATTAAACGTCTCACTCCGTGAGGCGTTTAATCGTGCAAGTGGAGTAACAAGAGGGGGTTCCCCTCTTGTATATCTCCCCAATGCGGTACTCTGAATGAAGTTGCGCTGCTGCCTGACACGTTGCCTGGCGCTTTGCCTGGCGCTTTGCCTGGTTGGGTTGCTGGCTGGTTGCGCTGGTTTGCCGAGTGCTGGCGATTCAAGCATCGTCACCGACCGCGCGCAACCGCTCGGCCCGGCGCTTGAGCGATTTGCTCTCTCCGGCAGGTTGATGCTGCAGCAAGGCAAGCGCCGCGATCACCTGAATTTCGAATGGGACCATTCCGCAGCCGCAGACAATTTGCTGCTGACAACGTCGTTCGGTCAGGGCGTGGCGCGCTTCGCGCGTGATGCCGCCGGAGCACGACTCGAAATGGCAGACGGCCGTCGCTTTGTCGCTGAGGACTGGCAGATGCTGACGCAAAATATCTTCGGCCAAGGCTTGCCGCTGGACGAATTGCCGCACTGGCTGCGCGGCGCGCGACCCCAATGGCGGGGCGAGATTGCCGAATGGCGGGTGGCGGTCAGCGAGGCCAATTCCGTGATGACGCCGTCCCGCCAGCGCCGACTTTTACCGCGTGTGTTGTCGATCGAATCGGCCGACACTGTGTTGCGCTTGACGGTGGATGCCCCGCAGGACCTTCATGAGTGATAGCGGACAACGATCAGCGACACCGCCTGGCTGGGCTGATGACTGGCCGGCACCGGCGAAGATCAATCTCTTCCTGCATATCGTCGGCCGGCGCGATGACGGGTATCATTTTTTGCAGACTGCGTTCCGTTTTCTGGATTATGGCGACACCTTGCGGTTTGAAGTGCGATGTGACAATGACGTCGTTCTCGCCAATCCCTTACCCGGGGTCGCGGAAGGCAAGGATTTGACCCTGCGGGCCGCGGTGGCTCTGCGTGAGGCGACGGATTGTCGCTCGGGCGTCACGATCCATTTGAACAAGCGTCTGCCTCTCGGCGGCGGTCTTGGCGGGGGCAGTTCAGACGCCGCAACCACTCTGCTGGCATTGAATCACCTGTGGCAAACCGGCCTTTCGCGGCATCAACTGCAAGATCTTGGTTTGCGTCTTGGCGCCGATGTGCCTGTTTTCATTCATGGCCGTACGGTGTTTGCCGAGGGTATTGGTGAGCAATTTTCTGATATTCAGGCGGCGCCGGCCTGGTATTTGGTCCTTGTTCCGCCTGTGGCCGTTCCGACCAGCGAGATTTTTGGTTCCAAGCTGTTGCGGCGCGATACGCCGACAATTGACCCGTCGAGTTGGTCCAACGGCTTTGGCATCAATGACATGGAGACCGCTGCCTGCGCGCTTTATCCGGCGGTAGCCGAATGTCTTGCCTGGTTGCGAGAATATGGCGATGCCCGAATGAGCGGTTCCGGTGCCTGTTGTTTTGTTGCATTTGCCGACGAGCACAGTGCTCGGACGATTCTCGCGCAGCGCCCCGCGGGGTTCAATGGCTTTGTCGCACGCGGGCTCGACACCCACCCGCTATCCAGCCTGTGCGACTCTCCGGAGCCATTGGCAGCGGGCTGATCTGCTCGGATTTGATTTGACATTCACGGCTAAAAACAGCAAAATCCGCGTCCCTTTGTTGCTATGCTTTGTTGAACAAAGGTCGTTTGGGGAGTCGCCAAGCTGGTTAAGGCACTGGATTTTGATTCCAGCATACGAAGGTTCGACTCCTTCCTCCCCAGCCAAGATTTCTTTACCACGCAGTGCCGTGCCCGATTAACGTTCAAGTATTAGCCGAGCAAACGGGCTCTTTTAGTTCCAGCAACACTTTTCTCCAGCCCTGCGAATGCGTCACAGCGATGGCCTACGATAGCCTGATGGTTTTTACCGGCAATGCCAATCCCAAATTGGCAGCCGATGTAGTCAAACGCCTGAACATCTCGATGGGCAGGGCCATTGTCGGCCGGTTTTCGGACGGCGAAGTGAATTGCGAGATTCTTGACCATGTGCGCGGGCGCGATGTTTTTGTCTTGCAGTCCACCTGTGCGCCGACCAATGACAATCTGATGGAGCTGATGGTCATGGTCGATGCGCTGAAGCGTGCATCGGCCGGACGCATCACGGCGGCCATTCCCTATTTTGGTTACGCCCGCCAGGACCGGCGTTCGCGCTCGGCGCGCGTGGCAATTACCGCCAAAGTGGTGGCCGACATGCTTGTTGGTGTCGGCGTGCACCGCGTGCTGACGGTTGATCTGCACGCCGATCAGATTCAGGGATTTTTTGACATTCCCGTGGACAATATTTATGCCGCGCCGATTCTGCTCGGCGACATCTGGCGACAAGGCCATGAAGATTTACTGGTGGTCTCGCCCGACGTCGGCGGCGTGGTTCGTGCCCGGGCATTGGCCAAGCGCCTTGAGTCTGACCTGGCCATTATTGATAAACGTCGCCAGAAGGCCAATGTGTCGGAAGTCATGAACATCATTGGTGACGTCGACGGCAGAACCTGCGTCATCATGGATGACATGGTCGATACAGCCGGAACACTTTGCAAAGCCGCGCTGGCGCTC
>CAZAGR010000127.1:0-7659 GCA_964484585.1 uncultured Propionivibrio sp.
GAGCGAGGGGCAAGTGAGTGAACGACGAATCCGCAGGGGGGTCCGCAGGTGCGGAAGTTGCCGTTTCCTTACCGGCCAGAGGTGTCGCCACGTCGAGCGGCAATGGGTGAGTTCTTGTCATACCGGATTATAGGTTGCCGAGGAACAAGGGTAGCATCACAGATTCCACAACACGCGCCATAATTTTGAGTTGCATCTGACGCGGTATTTGAGGATAATCCCATTTTTGTCGGTTCGCCAAAGCCACGAATCGCGCTCGAGAGGAAATAAAATGAAAGAAGGCATTC
The DNA here is from genome assembly GCA_964484585.1 of uncultured Propionivibrio sp. Taxonomy (GTDB): domain Bacteria; phylum Pseudomonadota; class Gammaproteobacteria; order Burkholderiales; family Rhodocyclaceae; genus JADKHX01. The sequence continues at coordinate 288 of CAZAGR010000127.1, forward strand.
ACCCCAATTACGTCGAGATCAATGTCAGCTGCAGTTGCGGCAACAAGTTCACGACCCGTTCTACCAGCGGCAAACCACTGAACATCGAGGTGTGCTCCGCGTGTCATCCGTTCTATACCGGCAAGCAGAAGATCGTTGATACCGCCGGACGCGTAGAACGTTTCCGCCAGAAATATGCGACCCGCGCTGGTGCATGACGCGAGTCTGAACCAAAAAAAGGCAGCCTGTGGGCTGCCTTTTTTCATGCAACAGCGTATTTCAGTCATCTGACGGCGTTTATACCCAAAAACCCGCATGTTTCCCCGCCCCTGGCCCTCTTCCTTGCCTTTGTCAGGAAAATCCGTCGCCCTGATCTGCCTCGGTTTGCTTGCGATGGGACTCATCGGGCATGATCCATGGAAAACCGATGATGCCGTAAGCCTCAACATCGCGCGCAGCGTTTTTGATGGCCATTGGTTGATTCCCCAACTTGCGGGTGAAACCTGGCTGCGGTCTCCGCCGCTTTTTTACTGGCTGCTTGCACTTTTCAGCAAATTGTTCAGCTGGCTCTTGCCCTGGCATGATGCGGCCAGGCTGGCATCTCTGTTCCTGGCATCCATCGGACTAACGAGCCTCGCCTACGCGGCTCGCACGCTTCAAACGCCGGATGCCGGCCGGATTGCTCCTCTGCTCGTGATAGGAACACTGGGATTGCTGGTACCCATTCACGACGCACAACCGGCCGTCCTGACCTTTGCATCGCTCGCCGTCTTGCTTGGTGCGCTGGCGGCCTGGCGGAATCATCCAATCGGTTCCGGCATTGGCCTTGGAGTCGCACTTGGCACGAGTTTTCTCGGCGGTGGTTTCGACTCGCTCGCCCTGCTTTTCGCCATCACTCTTGCCTGTGCCGCTCATCCGCGATGGCGGCGGGAAAGCGGCTTGGCCTGGCTGGCAGCGATTGCAAGCGCCGTTCCAATTTTGGCGATCTGGCCAATCGCCTTGGTGACACACTCGAGTCCATCGTTTAATCAGTGGTGGGCAATGGAACTGACTTCGCTCTCCGCCCCTCTGCAGATCAACGGACGACTTCTGGAGTTCTTGGCATGGAGTCTTTGGCCCTTGCTGCCATTGGGTTTTTGGTCGATTTGGCTGCGAAGAAAGCACGTGTTCGCGGCCCAAAACTATTTGCCCTCGGTAGCAGCGTTGGTGACTCTCACCTACTTTCTTCGCGGTAGCGACGTCACCTCGGCGGTTGTTCCGATGATTGCCGCCTGGGCACTATTAGCAACCCCAGCGGCCCAGCAATTAAGGCGTGGAGCAGCCAACGCGTTCGACTGGTTCAGCATGATGACCTTAAGCATTTTTATCGCGCTTGCTTGGCTCGGAGGGATTGCAATACTTACCGGTTTGCCCGAGCCCATTGCCAAAAACTTCAGCATCCCGGCCCCGGGCTTTGTTCCGCAATGGTCATGGCCGGCACTCAGCGCTGCGGTATTGATAACGCTAGCGTGGTTGCGTCTGCTGGTCAGCGCGCCGCGCTCACCATGGCGACCCGCCGTTCGCTGGGCATGTGGCGTGGTGGTTGTCTGGGCTTTACTGGCGCTGATGTGGCTGCCGTGGATCAATTACACGAAGTCGTATCGAATTCCCAGCGCGGAACTGCGCCTGGGTCTTGGTAATTATTCGGGCTGCATCGAACGCAAGGGATTAGGCGCGGCCCAGCGGGCGTCGCTTGACTACTTCGACGGTATTCGCACACTGGATGCAAGCGAATCTGGCCAATCGTGCCGATTCCGCATCGTCCAAAGCTTGCCCGCTGACGAGAAAAAAATCGGTGGCTGGCGCCTGCTCGTCGAAACGTCGCGTCCCGGTGACAAACGCGAGCGCCTTAGGCTGTATCGTCGTAACGGCTGATTTCGCGCCCAGAAGTTCTCCAGATGCTGGAGACCCAGGCGATTCAGAGTTTCAAAAAGTTATCGCGATAAAACTTGAGTTCATCGATCGACTCATAAATATCCGCCAAGGCTTCATGCTTGCCATGTTTTTTCAAGCCCTTGGCGAGATCGGGCTTCCAGCGCTTGCACAGCTCCTTCATGGTCGATACGTCGAGATTCCGGTAATGAAACCAGTCCTCGAGTTTGGGCATGTAACGCGCCATAAAGCGACGATCCTGACAAATCGAGTTGCCGCACATCGGCGAAGCCAGTCGCGGCACATGCAGTTTCAAAAAATCCAGTGCCGCCGCTTCGACCTCGGCCTCCGTGGCTTCCGTAGCCAACACCTTGACGGTCAAGCCCGATTTCCCATGCGTATTGCGGTTCCATTCATCCATTCCGGCCATTTCAGCAGCAGACTGATGAACGACCCACACAGGTGCCTCGGCGACAATATTCAGTTGAGAATCGGTAATAACGATGGCCAGTTCGATGATCCGGTTCACATCGGGATTCAAACCGGTCATTTCCATGTCGAGCCAGACGAGAGCGTTCTGATCCTGTGCCATAATTTTCCTGTTCCCTGTCTTGGTGTGCCGGCACACTATTCTCGCATAGCTGCCCGTTCAACTGATTCTTGAACACGCATACAACCACCCTACGCAATCCACTATGACTCCTGCCTTGTTTTCAGCAATTTTTGTTTTGACCGTGCTGGTCACCACAGCACTCAAGTTCTGGCTACTGCAACGCCAAATGCGTCACGTTGCCGCACATCACGATGCCGTGCCCGGAGATTTTTCCAGTCAAATTACCCTGACTGAGCATCAAACTGCGGCCGCCTATACGCTGGCAAAAGCGCGCCTGGTAAGGATTGAAATCGGCATTGATGCCGCGATGCTTCTGCTGATGACCCTGGGCGGTCTTTTGCAATATTTCGACAACCTGCTTGGCGTCTGGGTTGGACCAGGCTATTGGCACGCGCTTGGGCTCTTTGCGCTGGTCGGGCTCGCCGGATTCATCGTTGGACTGCCCTTCGACCTTGTCCGCACATTTCAAATTGAATCCCGCTTTGGCTTCAACAAGATGACGCCCCGTCTCTGGTTCCTAGACCTTCTCAAGGGCTTTGCCTTGTCGATCATTATTGGAGCACCCCTGCTCGGCGCCGTGCTCTGGCTGATGAATGCCATGGGCGAGCGCTGGTGGATTTATGTCTGGATGGTCTGGCTCGGCTTCAATCTTCTGGCGATGTTTCTCTATCCCACCGTGATCGCGCCGCTGTTCAATCGCTTCAGCCCGCTGCAAGACGAAACGCTGAAGACTCGAATCGAGACTCTTTTGGCCCGATGCGGGTTTTCCACCTCGGGGCTTTTCGTCATGGATGGCTCCCGCCGGTCATCCCACGGGAATGCGTACTTCAGCGGATTTGGCCGCGCCAAACGCATCGTATTTTTTGACACTTTGCTTGAGCGGCTGGCACCGCCGGAGATTGATGCCGTTCTCGCCCATGAACTCGGACACTTCCGCCACCGCCACATCGTCAAGCGCATCGTCTTCATGGCCATATCCAGTCTCGCCCTGCTTTACGTTTTAGCGCAGCTGATGAACCAGCCCTGGTTTTTTATGGGTCTCGGGGTGGCGCAAAAAGTCGGCGCTGGCGGGACGGCGATGGCCTTGATCCTGTTCTCGATAATCCTTCCGGTATTTCTTTTTGGACTGGCACCGCTGATGTCCGGAATCTCTCGCCGGCACGAATTCGAAGCAGACGCCTATGCCGCAAAACAAACATCCTCTAACGATCTCGTCAGCGCACTGGTCAAGCTTTATCGCGATAATGCCTCAACGCTGACGCCCGATCCGCTGCACTCGTTGTTCTACGACTCTCATCCTCCAGCGGCGACGCGTATTGCCCACCTGCGAAATTTATGAAGGGAGCTCCCGTGAGCGAATCATCATTGCTTGAAAATAAGCGCTGCATCGCGTGCGACGGAAGCACACCCGCATTGGACGGCGCGACGGCCCAATCACTGTTAGATCAGCTTGCCGGGTGGCAGCGCGATGGCGATACATTAGTCAAGAGTTACCGCTTCAAGGATCATTACGAGACCATGGCCTTTGTCAATGCCGTGGCTTGGATCTCGCATCGCGAAGATCACCATCCGGATCTGATGGTCGGCTATAACGAATGCAAGATTCGCTACTCGACACATGCGGTGAACGGCTTGTCGGAAAACGATTTCATCTGCGCCGCCAAAGTCGACGCCCTGCTCCGCCATTGAGCGCGAATCGCTGCGGGACGATCGTCGCGGCCTTTGGTCGTCACTATGAGATTGAACTGACCGAGGGTGCGCTGAAGGGTACGCTAACGACCGGCTATCCGCGAGCAAAGAAAAGCATCTACACCTGCGGCGACGACGTCGAATTATCGGGCGATGGCCAAATTCTGGTCCAACTGCCCCGCCGGACCCTGCTCTATCGTGCCGATGCCTATCGGCAAAAACTGATTGCAGCGAATGTCACTCAGATCATCCTGGTGGTCGCCACCGAACCTTCGTTCAGCGACTCACTGCTGACCCGCGCGCTCGTCGCTGCGGAACATGAAAACCTTGAGGTGCTGATCATCCTCAACAAGAGTGATCTGCCCAATGGGCTCGCCGCCGCCCGCGCACTGCTCGCTCCGTATGCGGAACTGGGTTACCGAGTACTTGAGATGTGGGCCAAGCGGGATGTTGGCCTGTTAATGCCGTTGTTGAAAGATCACGTCTCGGTGCTGGTCGGCCAATCCGGAATGGGCAAATCGACACTGACCAACGCGATTGTTCCTGAAGCGGAGGCCGCGACCCGCGAAATCTCCTCCGCATTGGACTCGGGGAAACACACCACCACTCACGCCCGACTGTATCGCATCGCCGGCGGGGGCTCCATCATCGACTGCCCCGGATTGCAGGAATTTGGTTTGTCGCATCTGTCTCCCGCCGAAATCGAATATGGCTTTCTGGATTTCCGGCCACATCTTGGTCAATGCCGCTTCCGTGACTGTCGCCATCGCAGCGAGCCGGGCTGCGCCATCAAGACGGCGGTCGAGGCCGGCAGTATGCATCCGCGCCGGCTTGAACACTTTCATCAGCTTGTCGCCGCCCTCGGCATCGATCACTGAGACCTGCCATGGACCGCACTGAACGCTTTTACAAAATCGATCAGCTGATTCACGACCGCCGGCTGGTCAGTTTTCGCGAACTGCAGGAGGTTCTGGAAGTTTCCCGGGCCACGCTGAAACGGGATCTTGAGTACATGCGCAGCCGCCTCAATGCGCCGATCATCTGGGATAGAGAAGCCGGCGGCTACCGTTTTGACCATCAGGCCGCCGATCAACTCACGTCCTACGAATTGCCGGGACTCTGGTTCAACTCGGGCGAAGTCCATGCGTTGCTCACCATGCAGCACCTGCTGACCAACCTCGATCCTGGCGGAATCCTCACGCCGCACATCACGCCGTTGCTCGCGCGGCTCAACGGCCTGCTCGGCACCGCCGACAACAGCGCCGAGGAGATTCGACGACGGGTGATGATCGCCGGATCGGCCAAGCGGAGTCTGAAACTTGCGCATTTCGAACGCGTGGGTTCGGCATTGCTCAAACGAAAACGCCTTCGTCTGACTTATTTTGCGCGCGGCAGCGGCGAGACCAGCGAGCGCGACGTATCTCCGCAACGGCTGGTCTACTACCGCGAAAACTGGTACCTCGACGCCTGGTGTCATCTGCGCAACGGCCTGCGCAATTTCGCGATCGACTCGATCCGGCATGCTGAAATCCTTGAACAAAAGGCCCGCGATGTGTCGCCGCGCTCGATGAACGAAGCCCTTGGGCCGGGCTACGGAATATTCTCCGGGCGCTCGTTGAAGCTCGCGACATTGCGCTTCACGGCCGAGCGCGCCCGCTGGGTTGCTCAGGAATCCTGGCACCCCGAGCAAACCGCAAAAGAAGACGCCGAGGGTCGTTACCTGCTCTCTTTCCCTTATTCCGATCACCGCGAACTGATCATGGACATATTGAAATTCGGTGCCGATGTCGAGGTCCTGGCTCCCATGGAACTTAGGCAACGCGTTGTGCTCGAAGCACAGCGACTGGTGGCACTCTATCATCCATGAGCCTGCTTGCCCGGCACACTTCCAGGTCGCGGCTGGCGTTAGCGCCGTGCATCGCAATCACTTCCTTTGCGTCTATGCCTAAAGGCATAGACGCAAAGGAAGAATGTCATGCAACAACAACTTTCCTGATGCCTGTATGATTCAATAACTTCTGCGCGCTTCGGCGCCTAGCCAAGCAGTACAACTTACACGAGACATACGCGCATGACCGATTCCGACGACGACATTCTGGCCATTGTTGACGAAGACACCGACGGCGCAGGCGCTTCCGCTCAACGGGTCTGGAGAATCCTCATTGTCGACGATGATCAGGACGTGCACCACGCCACCGAGTTTGCTCTCACCAATACCCCGATTCTTGGTCGCCCGCTGCGATTTTTACACGCCTACTCATCGTCTGACGCGGTAGCGTGCCTCAAGGCCGAGTCCGACATCGCGGTCATCCTGCTTGATGTCGTCATGGAAAGAGAAGATGCCGGCCTGCAACTGGTCAAGGTGATACGGACAGAGCTTGGCATTGCCGAGGCGCGCATCATTCTGCGCACGGGTCAGCCAGGCTATGCTCCCGAGATGGACGCGATCCGTGATTACGACATTAATGATTACAAGACAAAATCGGAACTTTCGCGCAATAGACTCTATACGACCCTGACTGCCGCGATCAGATCCTACGATCAGATTCATGCAATCAACGCCAGTCGCCGCGGACTGGGCATGATCATTCGCGCCAGCGCCGAGTTGATGGGCCATCACGGCATGCAGGAATTTGCCGCCGGCATCATCACGCAGATTTGCGGCCTGCTTGGGCTGTCGCCGGAAGGCGTCGTTTGCGCCCACGACCGTAACCGGGATCCAGGCAATCCGATGGTCATCGCCGCCGCCGGTCGCTACACGCATTGCATCGAGAAATCCATCGACTCGATCGACCGCCCGGAGGTTGTTGCGTCCATCAAACTCGCATTGACCAGCCGCGCGAGCCAATATGAGCGCAATTTCACCACGCTGTTCTTTCAGGGCGAACCTGGCCGCGAAATGGCGGCATTCCTTGAAACCAGCACACCTCTCGATGAGGTTGACCATCAACTGCTCGAGGTTTTCTGCACCAATATCGCCATCAACCTGGGCAATGTCCTTCTTTTTGGGCAGCTGAACGACCATGCCTACAACGATCAGCTCCTGGGAATTCCGAATCGCCTGTCCTACGTCAAAGCCCTGGATGCGGCGATGCTGGCACCGCACGATACCGATACGGCGGCATTGGTCGATATTGATCACTTTTCTGAACTCAACGACGCGCTCGGCCATCAATACGG
>CAZAGR010000128.1:0-7545 GCA_964484585.1 uncultured Propionivibrio sp.
CGCCAGTTGTCGAGCAGATCACCTCGCGCGACAGTCAGCAGCAGCAGTGCCGTCAAACCCAAGCCCAAGGCGGCACTTTGAATCAGCGTGGCGCGGCGATGGCGGCGCAGATTCGCCAACCCGTGCCGCCAGCCATAGCCGGCTCCCGCAGGGCGCAACAGCCCAAGCACGGCCAAAAGGCCCTGCGCTGCAAGTACATAAAACATCAGCGCAAGCACGAAACCAGCGATCACCACCAGGCCCAGTCGCCACTCACCGGCGATCCACACCATGAGACCTGAGAGTGCCAGACCCCCTATTGCATAGGCAAAAAACGACGACCCTGGCGAGTCGTCCCACTCACGACGCAGCACGCGAATGGTCGGCACGGATTTCAACCGCAGCAACGGCGGCAATGCAAACCCGGCGACCAACACCAGCCCCACCAGAAGTCCATGCAGCCAGGGCAGCATAGATGCCGCCGGCAATGCCGGAAAAAGCAGTCCGGCCAGCAATATGATCATCAATGCCTGCACGCCATAACCCAAAACACCCCCTGCCACGGTGGCGCACAAACCAAAGATAAGGAATTCGCCCCCGTGAATCATCAACAGCTGTGCCTCACTTGCGCCCATACAGCGCATCACCGCACAGCCGTCCAGATGACGACGCAAGTAGCGTTCCGTTGAAAGCGCCACAGCGACGCCGGCGAGCACCACCGCCAGCAACGCCGCGAGCCGGAGGAAACGTTGTGCGCGCTCGATCAGGCTGCGTACTTCAGGTCGCGCATTGTCGAGGTTCTCCATCCTCTCACCACGGCCGAGTTGCTCGCCCACCCAAGTCTCATACTCTTTTACCAGTGATTTCTCGCCCGCGAGGTGCAACCGATAAGCAACGCGACTGCCGGGTTGAATAAGCTGAGTGACCGGCAAATCGGCGAGGTTTATCAACAGGCGCGGAGCCAGGGCAAAGACGTTCATGCCGCGGTCCGGCTCCAAAGTCAGCACCGGTCCGATGCGCGGACGGTGCTGACCGAGTTCGACGACCGTGCCCGGTTGCAGCTTCAATGCAGCCGCCAAACGCTCATCCGGCCAGGCTTCGCCCGGCTGGGGAATCCGTTCCGCCTGGGCATCGGACTCATTCAGCCGTGGTGCAATACGCAGGTTCCCGCGCAATGGATAGCCGGACGAAACGGCCTTGATATCCGCCAGTTGAGCGGCTCCCTCCACAGTAACCATACTGGGAAAGCTAACACTATCGGCCACGCGCAAGCCAAGCGCCACGGCCTCCTGCCGATAACTTTCTGGCAAGGGATGATCCGCCGTCAGCAATAAATCGCCGCCGAGCAAACGATTGGACTCCAGTTTCAGTGCCTGCTCGACACGATCGGTCAGAAATCCAACGCTGGTCAGCGAAGCCACCGCCAACATAAGCGCCAATCCGAGCACGGTCAATTCACCGGCGCGCCAGTCGCGTCGCAGCATGCGCAGGGTGAGACGAACCGTTGATACAAGATTCATTGTTAAATGGCTCATACGAAAAATAAATTGACCTGATCTGCGGCTTTTCTTAGTTGGACATCACGCGTTGCGAGTTGCATGTTCAAGCGAATCGCCAGTTCCAGGTAGGAGGCGTCATAGGCGGATAATTGAAAGCGACGGCTGATCTGGTAGAGCGTGCTCGCGTCGATCGGCGCGCGGTCCACCATGAAAGCGAAGTTTGCGGCCATTACGAGCATTTCATTGCCAAGCTCATCGCTCAACATGCCACGGTTGACCATCACGCTGGCCGCGTTGGCAAATTCAGCGGGCCAAACAAAAGACGTATACAGCGTTCCGCCATTGGACAACTCCAGCAGTCTTTCCGTGTACTCAGTCGCCTGCTTCGGATAGACCCACGCCATAGCAACGGAGTTATCGACGACAAAGCTGTTCGCTATGGCAGTTACCACGTGCGTCCCGCATGAGTGATTTCGCGTTCATCGAAAGCCGCCACATGTTCAAATTTCTTGCGCGCGGTGCGGATCAACTCAGCTCGATCCGTTTTTACCTGATTCGGGCTAGGCACCAGCCTCGCCACTTCCGCGCCGCGCCGGGTGATCGAGATTTCTTCCCCTAACTCAACGGCCTGAATGAACTTCGATAACTCGTTCTTAAGTTGATAAATGGGTACAGATTGCATGGCATAACTCCTTCTAGCTAGCTATCCATAAAGTATAGCTGACAGCTTCTGGAAATCAATGCGCGCGGATTCAATTTGATACCCTTGAACGGCGATTCAGAGGCTTGACGTACTACCACGCCGGCGCTTCGCTGCTGGCGCTATCGACGGCAGGCTGGTGAGTTGCTGGTAACGAAAGAACAGAAAGACCACGCGTGCGGCGTCGGTGGCGGCGGCCTTATAGGCGTAGGCGAGGTCGACGGCTTTGTCCAGCGTCTGGTGGGCCTTGACCAGATTAGGCGACATAGTCAGCGGATCGTAAAGGTCGGCCAGGCTGGCGGCGGGATGCGCAGCGCGGGCTTCCAGCACGCCTTGCGCGGCGGATTCGATGGCGGCGCATTGCTTGTCGGTGGGGTGATTTCGTTCCAGGATAGCGCCTTGGGGCCAGCTACTTACTCAGTAAAAAGTCGGCGTTGGCGGGACGGCGATTGGCAGAAGTCACCATCCCCGCAACTGCTCCATCGCCTGCTCGATCCGATCCAGAGCGATCACTTCGATGCCCTTGATCGGGCTCCTTGGTGCATTGGCTTTGGGCACAATCGCGTGCGTAAATCCGAGTTTGGCCGCCTCTTTCAAGCGCTCCTGCCCGCGTGGTGCCGGACGGATTTCTCCGGCCAATCCAACTTCGCCAAAGGCCACCAGTTTTCCAGGCAGCGGCTTACTACGCAATGAAGAAACAATCGCCAGCAACACGGCCAGATCCGCCGCCGGCTCGGCGATTTTTACGCCGCCAACGGCATTGACAAAAACATCCTGATCGGAGCAGACGACGCCGGCATGGCGGTGCAGCACCGCCAGCAACATGGCCAGCCGATTTTGCTCCAGCCCGACCGTGAGTCGGCGCGGATTGGGCGCTTGCGAGCTATCGACCAGCGCCTGGATTTCGACCAACAGCGGCCGCGTCCCTTCCTGTGTCACCATCACGCAGGAGCCGGATACGTCTTGCGCGTGCTGGGACAAAAACAGCGCCGATGGATTGGACACGCCACGCAGGCCCTTGTCAGTCATGGCGAATACGCCGAGTTCGTTCACTGCGCCAAAGCGGTTTTTGACCGCACGCACAAGCCTGAAACTCGAGTGTGTATCGCCTTCAAAATACAGCACGGTATCCACGATATGCTCAAGTACGCGAGGACCGGCCAGCGCACCTTCTTTGGTGACGTGGCCGACCAGAATCACACAGGTACCGCTTTGTTTGGCGAAGCGCGTCAGCTGAGCGGCGCATTCACGCACCTGCGCGACGGAACCGGGCGCAGATTGCAAACCGTCGGACCACAGCGTCTGGATCGAATCGATTACCGCCACCACGGGCCGGGTTTCGCTAAGGACATCGAGAATTTTTTCCAGATTGATCTCAGCCAGAAGTTGCATACCGCCCACGTCGAGCTGAAGACGCGAAGCGCGCAGAGCGACCTGTTCACCGGACTCTTCTCCTGTGATGTAGAGCACGTTCTCACTGGCCTGCGCCAATCGCGCCAATGCTTGCAGCAAGAGCGTGGATTTTCCGATACCTGGATCGCCACCTATCAAAACCACGCCGCCGGCGACCAGTCCGCCACCCAGAACACGGTCGAATTCCTCAACGCCGGTCGGCTGGCGCGGCTCGTCGCGCGGACGGATGTCAGCCAGAGTTTGCAATTTCGTCGAACCGGCGAGAGCGGCAAAACTCCTCCCTGCCGGTGTCGCTGTTTCCATCAAGGCCTCGACCAGAGTATTCCACTGCCCACAGCCGGGGCATTGGCCCTGCCACTTGGAGGCCGTAGCGCCGCATTCGGTGCAGGCGTAATGGGATCTGGATTTTGGTTTTGCAGCAGCCATCAACAAATCACGCGATCACTTCACGCGGGACGCGTGCGGCCAGGCCGCAGAATAATTCGTAGGCGATGGTATCGGCGGCAGTTGCCACCTCGTCCGCCGGCAATACTCCGGACGTCTCGTCCCCGCCCCAAAGGATCACCGTAGCGCCAACGCCAGCGCTGTGCGTCCCTCCGGGAAGTTTTTCGAAATCAGACAAATCCACGCAAATTTTATCCATCGATACGCGACCCAGCGTGCGCGTGCGCTGTCCTGCGACCAGCACCGGCGTGCCGGTGGGCGCATGCCGCGGATAGCCGTCACCATAGCCACACGCCACGACGCCGATGCGCATCGACGTCTCGGCAACAAAGTGTCCCCCATAACCAACCCGATCGCCCGGCTGTAAATCCCGAACCGAGATCAGTTCAGACGAGAGCGTCATCGCCGGCTTCAACTCCAGTTCGGCGGCACTCTGCAATGCAGGAAACGGTGACGCACCGTAGAGCATGATGCCGGGTCGCGCCCAGTTGGCTGCGGCAGGCGCGACTCCGACGGACAAGGCCTCCGCAAAACGCAACAGCGTTGCTGAATTCGCAATGGAAACCGGCAGACTCATACCATCAATGATCTGACCGAACTGCGCCAATTGGGCGCCGATACCGTGGGGTTCGTCAGCGTCGGCAAAATGTGTCATCAAGGTCACCGCCGACGCAGCACCAGAGACCTCCAGTTTCTGCATGGTGGCCGCCAGTCGTGCAGCTGGAATGCCGAGTCTGTTCATCCCCGACTCGATCTTCAGGTAGATCGGTATCGACACCGGCAGGCGCGCAGCAATAAGTTCATCGATCTGCCACTCCGAATGAATCACCGGCGTCAGGTGATACTCGGCAAAAAGTGTCAGGTCGGCCGCCTGATAAAAGCCTTCAAGGATCAATATGGGCTGCTGGATACCCAAGTCGCGCAACGTCAAGGCCGACTCCAACTCGATCAGTGCAAAACCATCCGCCAGATGCCGCAACGCATTCGCGGCATCGATCACGCCGTGACCGTAGGCGTTCGCCTTGATTACACTCCACAAGCGCACCTCACCCGCATGGCGGCGGGCTACGCCATGATTGTGGCGAAGAGCATTCATGTCAATACGCGCGAGTATGGGCCTGGGCATAATAAGCAGCGACGAATTCCGAGGTTGGTTTGAATTGCATTCAAGCATAAATGGCCTGTTTCCGGTGGCCGCCTCGAGATGGAATCTGTTTATTGCCCAGCTCAGGTATGCTGCGCTCTGTTAGCTGGCGATTGACGGCTTTCGTGCTATAACGCGGCACCCTTCTCCCTTATGCATACATGACCTTCGGCTTTTACATCATCATGGCGGCGCAGTTCTTTTCGGCGTTGGCCGACAATGCGCTGCTGATCGCTGCGATTGCCATACTGGTGGACATGAAGGCGCCGCCCGAATACGCGCCACTGTTAAAAACGTTCTTCACGTTCTCTTATGTAGCACTTGCAGCCTTCGTCGGCGCCTTTGCCGATTCGATGCCAAAGTGGCGCGTCATGTTCATCAGCAACAGCGTCAAGATTATTGGCTGCAGCCTGATGTTTTTCGATGTTCACCCGTTGATTGCGTATGCGGTGGTCGGTCTCGGCGCGGCAGCTTATTCGCCAGCGAAATATGGCATCCTCACGGAGTATCTGCCGCCGCGACTCTTGGTCGTGGCCAACGGCTGGGTAGAAGGCCTGACAGTGGGTGCGATCATCCTCGGTGTGGTTCTCGGCGGAGCGTTGATCAGGCCAGACATAGCAGCACACCTTTTGTCGTTTAACTTCCCTCTTATCAATACCGGAATTGACACCGTCGCCGAGATGGCGTTGATGGTGGTTGGCGGGCTCTACGTCATCGCTGCGGTTATCAATCTCTATGTTCCGGATACGGGCGTTGACCACAAACCGCTGAAACGCAACCCCGTCTACCTGATCTATGAATTTACACATTGTGTCAGGCTGCTTTGGCGTGATCGCCTTGGCCAGATTTCATTGGCTGTAACCACATTGTTCTGGGGCGCGGGTGCCACACTTCAGTTCATCGTGCTCGACTGGGCGCGAGAAGCACTCGGCTACGATTTATCAAAAGCGAGCATGTTGCAAGGTGTGGTTGCGGTAGGCGTCGCGCTTGGCGCGATTCTCGCCGCGCGCTTTATCACCCTGAAAAAGTCGGTCAAAGTCATTCCACTGGGCGTTGCAATGGGCGCTGCCATGCTTGTAATGATGGGGGTTCACGACCTGTGGCTCGCCATTATCATCCTGCTACTCGTCGGTCTCGCCTCGGGCTTCTTCGTCGTTCCAATGAATGCGCTGTTGCAACATCGAGGGCATATCCTCATGGGCGCGGGCCATTCGATTGCGGTGCAGAACTTCAATGAGAATCTATCCATCCTGATCATGACCAGCCTTTACTCATTACTGGTCATGACCCAAGTTTCGATTTACAGCATCATCATCGCCTTCGGACTTTTCATGTCGAGTACGATGTATCTGGTCAATCGTCGCCATCATGCCAATCAGCGCGAACACGACGACGTTGCCCTGCTGGATGACACGCCACATTGAGCGACTCACCTTAGCTCATGTATTCGGTGCGGTCGCATACCCACTAGAATATGGCCTCTCCTGAAATTTGGTCGCCTTGTACTCGATGTTTTCCAGTCTCCGCCTTGCTTTTCACTATGGTCTGACCATATTTCTCAGCGCGTTCTTGTTGTTTCAGGTGCAACCGATCATCGCCAAGATGATTCTGCCCTGGTTCGGCGGTTCGGCGTCAGTATGGACGGCCTGCATGCTGTTCTTCCAGATGTTGCTGCTGCTGGGTTACCTGTATTCGCACTTCGTAGTGCGTTTTCTGACATCACGCCAACAGAGTTTCCTGCATATCACGCTGCTTCTCGCCAGCCTGCTGTTGTTGCCACTTAGCCCAAGCGCAGACTGGCGACCGACCGGCGCCGAGGATCCAACGCCCAGAATTCTGGCCCTGCTGACCATGACCATCGGCCTGCCGTATTTCGTGTTGTCGACCACCGGTCCCTTAATCCAAGCCTGGTTTGCCCGCGAGCGACCCGGCACCGTCCCGTATCGGTTGTTCGCTCTGTCGAATCTGGGGTCGCTGTTGGCCTTGCTGGCGTACCCTGCGTTTGTGGAACCCAATTTACCGACGCGGTGGCAATCGTGGGTCTGGTCAAGCCTCTTCGTCGCGTTCGCGGCATTGTGCTCACTGCTCGCGTGGCGGGGACGTCACGGTGCGACGGCGAGAACCTCCGCGGCCGACACCAACATTGCCATTGCCATCCCGCCAGCGCCGATCTTTTTGACACGCTGCATCTGGATCGCTCTCGCCGCCTGTCCCTCGATCCTGCTGATCGCCGACACCAGTTTTCTGACCGAAAACATCGCGCCGATTCCCTTGCTTTGGGTCATCCCGCTAGCACTGTATTTGCTCTCCTTCATTCTATGTTTTGAAAGCAAGGGCTGGTACCGCCGCATCATTTTTCTGCCGTT
>CAZAGR010000129.1:0-7486 GCA_964484585.1 uncultured Propionivibrio sp.
GACAGAAACATCACAAATGTATTTACCACGCCCTGGATCAGCGCCAGCGTAACCATGTCACCGTTCGCCGCATGTGCCACCTCATGCCCCAGTACCGCCTCGGCTTCCTGGCGCGTCATTTGCTGAAGGAGTCCGGTAGAAACGGCAATCAGCGAGCTGTTTTTTGTCATCCCGGTAGCGAACGCGTTCGGCTCGGGCGAATCAAAGATACCCACTTCGGGCATCTTGATTCCAGAGGTGGTGGAGTATTTGCGCACTGTTTCAATCAACCAGAATTCGGTCGAATTTGACGGTGCTTCAATTATGCGAACCCCCATCGAGCGCTTCACCGACCACTTTGAGATGGCCAGTGAAATGAACGAACCGCCGAATCCCATGACTGCAGCAAATATCAGCAGCGAGCTCAGGTTGAGGCCGTTGGCGTTGAGGTAGGGTTCCACGCCCAGCAGGCGCATGGTCATCGACAGAACGAAAACTATGGCCAGGTTGGTGGCCAGAAACAGTACGACGCGTTTCACAATAAATCCTTAGTGTGTGGTCACTGCAGCGGGTAAGCCCTGATCCTGTTCAGGATGGGAGGCGACCTTGGTGTCGAGGCGCTCGTGACGATGCTCTCGCATTCGTTCCATACGCCGCGCCACTGCACGCTCAGTTCGATCCGCAGCGCGGTCAATTGCCACATAAAGATCTGACTCGGTATCTTCAATCACCACATCCGAACCACTGGAAAATGGAATTTGAATGTGACAGCGTTTGTCGTTTCCTCCGCGAGGCCCATTGATGTCCGAAAGACGGACAACGACTTTGCGTAAATCATCACTGGCCCAGCTGAGGGCATACTGCAGTCGACGTTCTGTGTGCTCACGCAAACCATCGGTAAGTTCGAACCCATTTGTTTGTATGTCGATACGCATGGTGCTTTCTCCTTCACGATTGAACATGTAAGCAATGCTAGAGCAAGCGCATTCATCAGACAAATCGAATAATATTTAGCCTTCCATCGAAAAAACAGAGGTGGCGAAAATACTCTGCCGGTGATCCCACGGCAGCAGGGCATCGTCCGGCAGGCAAAACAGAGCAACTGAACCCAATGGCCGCACTCAATTTCAAGCATCTGCGCTATTTCTGGATGGTCGCCAAGACCGGCAGCATCGCCCGCGCCTCGGAACAGTTACACCTGACGCCGCAGTCTATCAGCGGACAACTGTCTGAGTTTGAATCAGTTCTTGGTGTTGCGCTGTTTCGTCGCGCAGGGCGTAACCTCGAATTGACCGACGCCGGGCGGCGAATTCTTAGTTACGCTGAAGAGATCTTCACGATTGGCGACGAACTGCTTGACGTGTTACGTGACCAGAATGTGCGGGCGGCTTTACCATTTCGCGTGGGCATTGCCGACTCGGTTTCCAAATCGATCGCTTATCGTTTGATCGAGCCTGCGTTAAAGCTTCCCGAGCCGGTTCGGCTGATCTGTCGCGAGGGTCGCTTGGCACCACTTTTGTCGGACTTGTCGATTCATCGCCTCGACATGATTCTGGCCGATCGTCCCATGCCTACCAATTTGAATGTGCGGGGTTATAGCCACCTTCTCGGTGAGAGTGAGATGCGCGTCTTTGCAACCCGCCGTCTGGCAAAGACGCACTCGCGCAATTTTCCGCAGGAACTCAACGATGCACCGTTTCTGCTGCCCGGTGAAGATGTCGCGATCAGGACGAAACTGATCCAGTGGTTTGAGGAAAGCAATCTTCGGCCACGTATCGTTGGTGAGTTTGACGATAGCGCGCTAATGAAGGCTTTTGGCAAGGGTGGCGCCGGGCTCTTCGTTGCTCCCGGCGCCACTCGTGATCACGTGTGCGAACAATACCAGGTGGTTGAGATCGGGCGCATTGATTCGGTGGTCGAGCAGTTGTTTGCCATCACCACTGAACGTCGTTTGACCCACCCGGCAATTGTGGCCATCAGTTCGGCCGCAAGGCAGGATGTATTTGGTACGATGACGAAGGGCTGATGGCGGTCAATCCGTTTTGTCCTCGTGTTATAGCCAGACGCCCCCGCTCGTATTTTGCACGGGCGGGTTATGGTCGCCGAGCAGCCCGCCAAGGAGCAGGCTGAACAGTGAGATAAAAATGCTGGCAAAGAAGGCGGTCCAGAATCCGGATACCGTGAAGCCGCGGACCAGGGCGGCGACCAGAAGAATCATCAGCGCGTTGATTACCAGCAGAAACACGCCCAGCGTGATCAGAGTGAGCGGAAGCGTGAATAATATGAATAGCGGTTTGACCAGAGCATTGGCGAAGCCTAGCAAAAGCGCCGCGACGATCAGCGCTGATGTGCTGGTGAACTTGATGCCTTTGAAAATGTGACTGGCCACCCAGAGCGAAAGGCCGGTGACAATCCAGTCGAAAAGGAAAGGCGTCAGTGGCTGCAGCACGGCAGGTGTCTAGCGCGCCAGCGCCGCTTCGATCTCGGCGAAACTGCTCGCCACTTCGAATGTCTGGATGGTCACCCCGAGCTGTCGGCCGATTTGCGTCGCGGAAAACAGGCCACGGACGCGATACTGGCCCGTTTCGCGATCCAGCGCGCCAATCAGCAAATGCTGCCGGCCGAGCGATTTGAGAGTCGCCACAATATCGCCAACCGAGGAGTGAAGAACGTCGACAATGTCCACCACGTCGACGATATCGACGCTCCGCATGAGGTCGGCGACCACCAATTCAGCAAAGCTGCCGCCGCGTTGAGCCAATAACTGCATCGGGCGCTCTCCAAGCGTGTCGCGAGCCGTAATGAGTCCGAGAAGTTGTTCCTTGGCATCGACCACCAAGAGGAGCCGCACGTGTCTCGCGCTCATGGTTTCATTGGCGGAAACCAGCGTGACATCCGGGGTAATGGTTACGGCGGCGATATGGTGAAAATCAGTCATCACTTCCGCTGCGGGTGATTGCGGCGTGACGGGGCGCGGCTCATCTGGGTGAATCAGGTCGGCGCCTGCGATTAGACGGCGGGTGGATAGGGGTTTGAAATTGACATGTGACATGACGATTCTCCTCTCCCATTGGCCACGATGGCCAAACAATCAATTCAGTCTAGCACCGGTCGCATGGCGGCCGGAAATTCTGTCCGGCCGCTAGAATTGCAGACGATGAGACCAACATCCATCAGCTGACAAGAGCGTAAAGGGCCTTTTATGAAAATTGCGACATGGAACGTAAATAGCCTCAAGGTGCGCCTGCCTCACGTACTCGACTGGTTGGCGACGGCTCAACCCGATGCGCTGTGTCTGCAGGAAACGAAAATGGAGGACAAGGTATTCCCCTATGCCGAGATTGAAAGCGCCGGATATCACGCCTTGCACAACGGGCAAAAGACCTACAACGGTGTTGCCTGGCTGGCCCGGCACGTGATCGCCGAGGCACAGTTTGACATACCGGGGTTTATGGATCCGCAAAAGCGTGTAGTGGCGGTGACCATCAATGGAGTGCGTTTGGTGTGCGGCTATATGCCCAACGGGCAGGAGGTCGGATCAGAAAAATATGCCTACAAGCTTGAATGGTTCAAGGCGCTGACCGAATGGCTGCGTGATGAGATTCTGCGCTATCCGAAACTGGCCCTGTTGGGCGACTACAACGTCGCGCCGGATGATCGCGATGTGCATGATCCGGTGGCGTGGAAGGACCAGATTCTTTGCAGCGATGCGGAGCGGGCCGCCTTCCGTGGCCTTATTGATCTTGGCCTAAGTGATGCTTTTCGCTTGTTTGACCAAGCGCCGAAAATTTATTCCTGGTGGGATTACCGGCAGATGGGTTTTCGTTTGAATCGTGGATTGCGCATTGATCACATTCTTCTAACCGCGGCGCTTAAAGCGACGTGCAAGTCCTGCGCCGTAGATAAGGCGCCGCGCAAGCTGGAACGGCCGTCAGATCACGCTCCGGTGTGGGCGGAAATTTAGCCGGCAAACAGTTTGAAGAGGACGCGACGATTCAGCGGATCGCGCGCGTCAAGGCCAGCAGCCGGATTGCTCGAACCTTTACCGAGCGGGACCAGATGATCGCGCTCAATACCGGGTTTCGCAGCAAGGTACTTGACGATGGAGTTCGCTCGCTCTTTCGATAGCGCGATATTTTTTTCCTCCTTGCCGGTGGAGTCGGTGTGGCCCTCAATCACCACGCAGCGATCCGGCACCAATGCAAGGATCTTTGCTATTCCGTCCAATGTCGACTCAGTTACCGGTGAGAGCTTGGCACTTCCAACTGGGAACTGAATTGAAAAATCAACTGCGGGTGTCGTGATATCGGGAGGAAGCTTGGCGCAGTCCGGTTTAATCCCCGAGGCTTTTGACTCCAACGGTTTCGCCGCCTCTACAGTTTTGGCCGGTAGTTGGTCCAGACGTTCATCAACGCGTTTTACTGTGGCGCGCAGGGTTTCCATCTCTGCATTGAGTGCGACCACCTCACCGTTATTGGGTTTCATGGATTCACGCGATTTTTCGATGGCGGCGATCAAGGCAGTGCGAAGATTGACGACAGTCGCGAGAAGAACCAGGACGAGAATAATTACGCTTACGACGACGGTCTTTTTAAGGCTTGACGACGATCGTGCGACGTCTGTTCTCAGATGAAATACTTGGCTCTTGAGCTCGCTTCCCTCGCCGCGAAGCTCGTTAATGGCTTTGCTAATGCCGTCTTCGCCGGAAGTCAGAGACTCATTCTCATCGGATGAAGCTGTTGATGCGCTTTTTTCGATTGAACGGTCAGACTCGATGTTCTTTTCGGTAATCAAGGGTGGCATAGTCGGCTCGTTGGAACTAAATCACTTTGCGAACCTGCAATGTAGCAGAATCAGGCATTCAATTTTCTGGCATAGCGATTCCGTCGCAACTGGATAGCGCGTTACCAAGTAAATACGCGGCCAGAATTTATTGCTACACTGCGCTTGCATCGTCACATTGGCAACGTCGGCATGAGGTGGTGAAGCAAGATTCCCGTCGTTAGTATTACGGAGGCTTGAAGGTCGATGAATGAGGGTAGGTATCGTTCGAAATCGAAGCTTTGTGGAGATGACCGGCCGACAGCGGGCAAGCTCGTCCACGCTCCGGAGGGTTTTCTTCCCGGCGATCTGATTTCTGCGCTGACCGAGCATGGCGTGGATGATGTCCGACGCAATTTTCTGCGCACCAGCTTTGCTGCGGCGCTGACTGGTTGTGCTGCCGGTGTCATGGCGACACGGCCGGTTTTTGCCGCTGATGGTGATCCGGCCATCCTCGAGAAGCAGGCGTGGCAGACATCGCTTGGGAAGCCGGTCGCGGCAACTCCCTACGGCATGCCCTCCGCGCATGAAGCAAATTTGCAGAGGCGCGAATCTCCTGGCCTGACCCGCGTATCTGCCGCGTCAGTGGCTTTCACACCCTTACAGGGACTGTTTGGCATCATCACGCCGAGCGGGCTGCACTTCGAGCGCCATCATCAGGGCTGGGTGGATATTGACCCGGCGCAGCACCGGTTGATGGTCAATGGCCTGGTCAGGCAGGCCAAGGTGTTCACCATGGATGATCTGTTGCGGATGCCGTCTGTTTCGCGTATCCACTTCATCGAGTGTGGTGCCAACACCGGGCTTGAATGGGGCAATGTGGCGGTCCCCACGGTGCAATACACCCACGGTATGTTGTCATGCTGCGAATTTACGGGCGTACCGCTGTCAGCTGTATTGGATGAGTGCGGTGCCGATTTGAAGAAAGGCAAGTATGTCCTGGCCGAAGGTGGCGACGGTTCCGGCATGACGCGCACCATTCCCATCGAAAACGCGCTCGATGATGTCCTTGTTGCCTGGGCCATGAACGGAGAAATGTTGCGTCCCGAAAATGGCTATCCGCTCCGCCTGGTGGTGCCGGGAGTGCAGGGGGTCAGCTGGGTGAAATGGCTGCGTCGGCTCGAAGTGGGCGATATGCCGTATGCCTCGAAAGAGGAGGCAGTGCATTACATTGACCTGATGCCCGATGGTCTGCATCGTCAATACACATCGATTCAGGAATGCAAATCAGTCATCACCACGCCATCGGGCGGCCAACAATTGTTGACCACAGGCTTCTACAACGTCAGCGGCATGGCGTGGTCGGGGCGTGGCAAAATCAAGCGGGTTGATGTGTCGTTTGATGGCGGTAATCAGTGGCGCAGCGCACGTTTGGAAACACCCGTTCTCACCAAGGCTGTCACGCGGTTCAATATCGACTGGGTATGGGACGGCGCGCCGGCGATTCTCCAGTCGCGAGCCATTGATGACTCCGGATACATTCAGCCCGCCATTCGTACATTGCGGGCCAAACGCGGCTCGCGTTCGATCTACCATAACAATGCCATTCAGTCGTGGAAGATAGGAACCAACGGCGAGGTCAGCAATGTTCAAGTGGGTTGAATATGTTGTCGGTGCCCTGATTCTGCTTGCCTTGCCGGCAAACGCTGCGGACAAATTTCCCGGCATCGGTCGTGCAGCAACGACCGCGGAAATTGCCGCCTGGGACATCGACGTGCGACCGGACTTCAAGGGCTTGCCGGTAGGCTCGGGCACTGTTGCGCAGGGGCAGGAGGTGTGGGAATCTCGCTGCGCCAATTGTCACGGTACGTTCGGTGAGTCGAATGAAGTCTTTACGCCGATTGTCGGCGGCACAACGGCGCAGGACATCGAGCGCGGCCGCGTGGCATCGCTCACCGACACCAAGCAACCTCAGCGCACCACGCTGATGAAAGTCGCGACGCTGTCTTCCCTGTTTGATTACATTCAGCGCGCCATGCCATGGAATGCTCCGCGGTCGCTGAATGCGGACGATACCTTTGCCGTACTGGCCTTCATTCTTAACTTGGCGGAGGTGTTGCCGGAGAACTTCACGCTGTCTGACAAGAACATGCTGGAAGTTCAGGCGCGTATGCCCAACCGTAATGGTATGACCATCGCGCATGGTTTGTGGAATTCGCGCGGCAAGCCGGATGTCCAGGGCACCGCCTGCATGAAAAACTGCGTCGAGTTCGTGCAAATTGGTTCGACTTTGCCAGACTATGCCCGCAACGCGCATGGCAATCTCGCCGAGCAGAATCGCGCATGGGGTCCGTATCGAGGTGCGGAGACGACCCGTCCGGCGCTGGCAGGATTGCCGGGGAAGCCTGCTGCACATAGTGCCGAGCACAGCGCCGTCCCGCCAGCGCCGACTATTTCGGCAACCGTCACTGCAAATTCAGGAATGGACTTATTTACTTCGCAGCATTGTTCCGCTTGCCACGCCGTCGATCGGAGGCTGGTCGGGCCGGCGCTGCGAGAGGTGTCCAAGCGTTATCAGGCCAAGTCAGGGGCGGCAGAATTGCTGGCGAAGAAGATTCGTCTAGGCGGTTCGGGAACATGGGGCAACATTGCCATGCCGTCTCATGGCACAATGAAACCGAGCGACATCGCCAGTCTTGTGGACTGGATACTTGAAGGCAAATTTTGAAAGGAGCACGTATGGACA